>CAZPXJ010000147.1:0-7572 GCA_964590855.1 uncultured archaeon | reverse complement strand
GAGGATCTGCTTGGGGGTCTACCCGAAGAAGGTCTGGTTGAAGAGGATCTGCTTGAAGAAGGTCTACTTGAAGAAGGTCTTGTTTGGGTAGTTGAACGACTTGCAGTAGTTGAGCTTGCTGAAGCGACTGGTTTGCTTGAAACTGGTGCTTTTGTGGTTCGTTCCACTTTCACATCCACTTCTGACTTAACATCCTTTTCTTTAGTTTTTTCAACTTCAGATTTTACTGCAGGAATTTTAGGTTTTATAACCTTCAAACCAGAACTTTTCTGTTTCTCTTTTTCTTTCTTGGGGTCTTCAGTTTTTTTAGATTTAGGACCTAAACGAAGTTTTTTCTTCTGTGGTTTCGATTTATCAAGAAATTCTTTAACTGTAAGTCCTTCATCTTCTCCAGTAAGAAATACTGCTTTGTTCAAAGGAACAGCATTTTCTAAAGCTTGTCTAACCTCTTTCTGGTTTAAGTCTTCTACTTCTTGCTTTAAAGGAGCACGTGCAACATACTCTATGTGGGATACTTGTAAGAGTTCTTTGAGTATAAGATCTCCACCTCTGTCCCCATCCAAGAACGCTGTCACGGTTTTCTTTGAGATTAACTTGATTAATTTAGGAGGAATACTTGTTCCATTTACAGCAACAGTGTTGTCAATGCCATACTTTAGGAGATTTACAACATCAGCTCTGCCTTCAACAAGAATTGTCTTCTTTTGATTTTTAAATCCTGGTCCAGCAGAAAATCCTTCGTCTCCAATACTTACAACTTGGCTAGCTTGACTTGTTCTTGCTGTCTTTTCAACTTCTGAGCCTATATTTGATGAAAATGGACTCACATTCTGATCCCATTGTCTCATTATTTCTGAAGCTCGATCAACTATACTTTGACGTTTGCTGATTCGAACATCAACAATCTCATCAAGTTTTACAGCACAGCTGCATGGTCCTACACGGTCAACAGTCTCAAGGGTTGCAGCTAAAATAGCTGTTTCCATACGAGATAAACTTGTTGGAATGAAAATTTTCCCAGAAGTTTTTCCCCTTACACTGCGAAGTTCAACATTGATCCTTCCTATTCTGCCTGTTTTTTGTAGCTCACGGATATCAAGATTTTCACTAAGTAATCCATCCGTTTGCCCATAGATCCCACCGATAATATCTGGTTTTTCAACAACACCATCTATTTCGAAGGATGCCCGTATTTCGTATTTTGTGGTTGAGTTATCGGTTTTAGCGCCCAATTATTTCACCTTTTACGTTGCTTTATATTTTAATTGTATTAGCTTACACAGAAAAGATGGAAAACCTTCAACTCCCCCCACCCCACTTTAATTTTAATAAAATTTAGTTGACCTAAACTATACTTTTATTCATTTATCACACAATTTATGTTTTAGTAATGTAATGTAATGTAATTTGATAGTGATTGATTGTAATCGTGATAGGGTGAGTTTTATCCATCATTGTTCTTTGTAAACTCACATTAACGTTGCAGGTATTCTTGACCTTGCATCTTAATATGCTGAACTCTATTTCAGTTCAATTGACTCTAATGAAGCCTGAAATAAAAAAGTATCCATATTACACAAGTTATTGTTAGCACTGATTTTTGCAAAGATAACAATAATTTACTTAAGTTTAAATAGTTTCATATTAATTTTCTCCGAAGAAAAATGTCCAATGTTCTTTACATACTTCTAGGAGTAGGAATAGGGTTAGCAGCAATCCTAGTAACAGTTATTTTGATTATAAAACGCAAGAAGAAAGAACAACATCCTATTGAATCACGTGCTGAGAATATGGGAATAATGATTAATCAAAGGGTCCTCTCGATTAATTCAAGAGTAGAGAAACTTGACACAGATATAACTACTTTACTTGCTGCAAAAGAAAAAGAGGATTTATCCATTTTAGACATGGAAATAACTCTAGAAGAAATTCCTGAAAAAATCGAGAAAAACAAAACAGAGATTAATTCATATATTGCAGATATTAAGGACCTACGTGATTATAAAACTGAAATTGAAGATATTCTCAAAACCAAAGGTGAAAAAGACTGGAAGAAACTTGAGAAATTATTAGAGTTTGTAAAAGAGAAGTTTCAATACAGATATGTTTAATCCTCTTGGGTTATCTGATGTTTTGTTAGTTTAAATGATTAATAGAAATGCTTTTATTATACTGCCATCTGCAAAGAAACAGAACAATTGAGGTGAGCCTTAGTGCCAGTAACAAATCCAGAATATAGAGCTATCGCACGATCACACATCATGGAGAAGAAAGTATGTCGCAAATGTTATGCTACTAATCCAAAAGCTGCAACAAAATGTCGTAAATGTAGATCTAAACAACTGAGAATGAAACGATCAAATAAGAAATAGTTTCATCAAGGCACTCAATTTTCAAAAAAAACACAACACAGTGTGTTGTCAAAAAATTTAAATTAAATTTATCTTACCTTGTAGATAGATTTAGACAATAAGAAACAAGCAATTCCAGCTAACGTGAACTAACGATGAGTACTGAAACAGAAGAAATGAGCTTGGATGAAAAACGAGAACATCTCAATGAAATCCGCTTAAAGCGAAAAGACTTGATTGATAAACTCCGTGGATGCAATTCAAAAAGAGATGAGTTGCGAAGTATTAGAGATAAAAACAATCATTTATCTAGAGAACTTTTCGAGGGAGCTAGGGATTCAAAAGAAAAGCGTGATCAAATCAATGAGGAAGTTCAGGTTCGAAAACAAATGCGAGATATTCTTCGTGAGGATGCAGATAAAATTGGAAAGAGAATCATAGAACTTGGTGCTCAGCTCAAAAATATGGGAATTCCAAAAAATCGTAAAGTGGGAGATAGAATTCGTCGTCTTGAGAGACAGTTAGAAACAACACCCTTCTTGACCAAAGAAATGGAAAAACAGACATTACAACAACTTGAAGAGCTTAGTTCAGAATTCGAAAAACTTGAACAGTTCAAAGATCTTAGAAGTGAATTCCGAGATATACAGAGCAAGCTTCGTCACATGCAAACAGAAATCAAGACATATCATACAAGTGTTACTACCTTAGCTCAAGAATCACAAATTCATCAAGATAAGATGATAGCAGCTACAAAGGAAGCAAAGAAAATCAAAGAAGAAGCTGATGCTTCTCATGCTGAGATTATTGCTTTAAGTTCTACAATAAGCGCAATTCGTAAAGAATTAGATGGACTTACTCAAGAAGTTAAGAAAGTTTCAAGTGAAGTTGGAGAACAGACACAGGCTGCTAGGAAAGCTAAGAAAACAGAAGCTAAAAAAGTTAGAGAACAGAGACTCGATGCTAAAGCGGAGGAGATTTTAGTTCGATACAAAGACGGAGACAAACTAACTTTGGATGAATTCAAGGTTCTTATGGAAAGAGGTTTGATTTAAAACCCATTTCTCAAATTCACTTTATTGTTAGAATTTCAACCTTTTACACGCAGTATTCACAATTCTTAAAACCACACACCAAACAATATAACAGAAATATATTGGTGTTTACTTAGTGAAACTTCCTATTTGTCTGATAGATGCTCAAACCAATACTCTTTGCAGAAAGTGTAAACAACTTCACAGAGAAGGTAGAATCTCAGATACAGATATCGAAATCTCAAAACTGTTGATTGATCTGTCCAAAGCCAATAACAATTTGAAGGACATTGCATTTTATTCCTCCTATGAATTATCAGATGTAGTTATGATAATTACAAGAAAACAAGACGTTCCCATTCTTTCTTCTCCTGATATAATTGATAAAATAAGAGGATATATTCGTAAGGAAATACGCTTTCTTGAGAAAACAAACGACCCTAAGAAATTAGTTGAGAGTTTACTGGATCCAATACCTATTGTAAATGTAACAACGCTATATTTACCTCCATTTAGTGACAAAGAGTATAAGATTGAAATTTCTAAAAATCATAGAAATAATCTTCCAATTCCCGATGAAATTATCGTTCAGACTGTTAAGTCAGTTCTTAACACGAATGCTTACATTGAATTTGTTTAAGATATCACTTACTCAAACAAATTCTTGTTAATAGAGGACATTAGGAAGAAACACACAAAATTACTTGTTACTTCTAATCGTTATCATTTTATAGCTAAGTTTTGAAGTATGTTTGTATGCAGTTCAAATACAAGCAAGTAATTGCTGTTCGTACTGATTTAAAGATGTCCAAAGGAAAAATCGCAGTTCAAACAGCTCATGGATCTGTTTCAGCTTTTGTTAAAACAAAGAAACGTTATCCTGATTGGGCAGATAACTGGTTTTCTGAGGGTCAGAAGAAAATTGCTGTCAAAATCAGCTCTGAAAAAGAGATCCATCAGTTAGCTGAAGCTGCAATGAAATTTAATATTCCTTATGCAATCATCAATGATGCAGGATTAACACAACTTCCTCCTGGAACAACAACTGTGATTGGAATCGGTCCTTCACGCGAAGAGCTTATAGATAAAGTTTCAGAAAATTTACCCTTATTATAACCAAAGAAGGCTAGAAGTATGCACTTTTTTTCCCTATTAACCCCTACTATCACAAAATCTGAAAAAATCAACGGTATTATTAAACAAAAACCAGAAGATTTCATTGTAGGGGAGATACAACAAAATCTTGAAATGTTGGATCCAAGAGAAGAAGCTTTCAAATTAGAAGGAAAAAAAGGACTTTTTATTCACTTTGTTCTAGTTAAAAACAACATTGATACATCTGCTGCCTTGGATTGGATTGCTAAAATCTGGGGAGTACCAAGAAAAAATATAGGAATTGCAGGTTCAAAAGATAAAAAGGCATTAACTGCACAAAGAGTTTCAGTCTGGGGTTTGAAGGACAAATTTAAAAAAGGAGAAACACAGATGATTAATACTCCTAAGATTAAAACAAAGTCCTTATGTCTTCAATTGAGGGAGCTACGATTGGGGGATTTATGGGGTAATTTCTTTGAAATCACGATTAGAAACATTCCACTAGATGAATATACAATTGAAACCAAATTAAAGAAAAAGTTCGAAGAAATTAAAAAGGATTTAACAATTCTTAATGGATTTGGTCCACAACGTTTTGGGGACGTTAGACCAATTACACATTTAGTAGGGGAAAAACTCCTTCTTGGAGATTTTAAGTCAGCGATTAGAGAATATATTGGAAGAACTTTTGAGGAAGAACCAAAGAATGCCTCACAATCCAGAAGATTATACTGGGAAACAGGTGATATTGAAGAAACCCTAAAACAACTTCCTAACTACTTACAGATTGAGCAAAAACTCCTAAATGGACTGTTAAGAACAAAGAATGATTATGAGCAAGTGTTTTTCTCTCTACCTGGTCAGTTAAGAAAATTATTCATTCATGCATATCAATCATATCTATTTAACAAATATCTAACTATAAGATATAACGATTTTAGCGAAGATTTATTGAGTCCAATTACAGGTGAGAAAACTGTTGACAATAAAATATATGCCCCCCTAATTGGCAGCAATATCCAGCTAGATGGCGAAGTAGAGGAAATTTATCAGAAGATTTTGGAAAGTGAGATTGTAACATTAAACGATTTCTCAAAACCTATGTCAAAGAGATTGGGAGCTATTGGAACGTTTAGAACAATCGGAATGAAACCAGAAAAACTACAACTTATAGAAATAGAGACTGATGACTTAAATGAAGGTAAAAACATGGCAAAGATTTCATTCGAATTAAGAAAGGGATCTTATGCAACAGAACTATTAAGAGAAATAATTGAATAATTATTTTCTAACCATTAGATAGGCATCAGAATTATCTTGATAGTATTTTCTTATTCTGGAGATTTTTGTAAACCCTAAGTCTTCATATAGCTGAATAACCTTACTATTGTCTACTTTTACTTCTAGTTTAATACTATCATAACCAAGAATTTCAGTCCTTTTTATGAAGTGTTCTAGTATCTCTCTACCCAACCCCTGATGCCTATAATCTTCCAGAACCGCAACAGATAAGATATGAACTTGACCTAGAGTAGTTGTGTAGCCCCCAAGAATAAAACCAATAACCCCATCCTCAGATTCTATGATAAAACACAATTCTGGAGCTCCTAAAAATATATTACCTATTAAGGTTTCTCCAAATGGAAATGGAAAACATTTCCTTTCCACATCAAAGACTTTGGTTATGTCTTCTTCTTTCATAGGTTTGATTTTTGGCAATATGTTTTTCATGAAACTCACTGCGAATTTTGTATTCCAAGATGATTGAATGCTAATTGATTGTTCTATATTCTCAGTTGCTTAGTTTCTGATTTATATTTCTATTTTTCGAAATAACCCTTTGAAGAAAAACAACTTTTTATAGCGATGGAATTTCTATACAGATAATCAAAGATTGTCTGAGATGACCAGTTTGAGCAAAAAAAGAGCAGCAGATTATGAAAGAAATTTAGTTAATCGTTTTTGGGATTATGGATTTGCAGTTATGAGAGCACCTTCCTCATCTGGAACAAGTAAGATGCCCAGACCAGACGTTCTAGCAGGATCTGCAAAAAAGGGTATGCTATTAGCACTGGAAATTAAGACAAGTCGACAAGAAGTATTCTATATACAGAAAGAACAGATAGAAGGTTTACAGCTGTTTGCAGATCGTATAGGTGCTCAAGCTTATGTGGCTGTCAAATTTGTAGGAAAACGCATGGATTACTTATTTCTCTCAGTACCTGATGATTTAACTCAAAGCAAAGGAGGAAGCTATAGAGTGGCTATTGATGAGCTGAAGAGTGATAGTATTGATTTTTATACATTAATAAATGAAAAGGAACACAAAGGTCAAAAGTAGGTAAATAGCTTTTAATCCGTACACTAAACAGGAGTTTGTATTAGAAATGAAGATCCTCAAGAAAGATTTCAAAAATGGAATACTTGAGCTCATCCCAGAAAATATAGATGATTTATATGCTATATACCGTATCCTTAAACCAGGGGATAAGGTGAGAGCTGTCACTTCTAGAAGAATCAGAAAGAAGGAAGATGAAGGTAGAGCTGATTCAGGTGAGAGAGTTAAAATAACACTTGAAGTTGAAATCGAGGAGTTAGCATTTCATGGTTTTGGAGATAATTTGCGTTTCAAGGGGAAGATAGTTGATGGACCAGATGATTTAGTTTCACTTGGAACGTATCACACTATAGCGTTATCTCTAATGGAAAAAATCAGAATTCAAAAAATCAATTGGACACCGATGGAGAGAAAAGTTGTTGATGATGTTGAGAAAGCTTCAATGTTAGCGCGAATATTAATAGTAATAGTTGAAGACAACAGTGCTTGTATTGCTCTAGTAACACAGTTTTCTACAAAAATCATTTCAGAATTCAGTGCTTCTGTAACTAGAAAGTTTAGTGATGTTAATCAGCATTCAAGTGAGATGGGGGCTTTCTTTGTTGATGTTTTGCAATTGATACAAGATACTGTTAAACAACATGCTACAGAAGTGATCATCTTAGCAGGACCAGGGTTTACTCCAGAAAATTTCTATGAATTCATTGAAAATCGAGATCCATTACTCGCAGAGAAAACTAACCGTGTTCATGTA
>CAZPXJ010000146.1:0-7600 GCA_964590855.1 uncultured archaeon | reverse complement strand
CATTCAACTCCATCTTCAAGATAATGTTTTAGATCTTTGTTGAATAAGAAAATGCCAATTATGGCAACAATTAAAGCAACAAAAGCTACATCAGGAAATTGGAAAACGGTAACTACATGGCTATGATATTCTGGATCGATCAAGTTTGAAATTGAAAGATGCGATACATCTCTCAAACCTATACCAATTTGTGTTGAATCAACTTGAATACTTGTTAGAAGGAAACCAATAAACAATGTTCCTAAAAGAATCAAAGATTTCCAGATGTTCATCCTTTTTTCAACACCAGACCAAGGATTGATTCTGCTCAGCTGTTCTTTCTTCTCCTTTGAAACTTTTATAAGAATATCTTTTCTAAAAACAAAGAAAAAGAAGGCTGTAGCTATTCCAAAAAAGAATATGGAGATAGGTAGCAAATATCCCATAAACGATATGAAACTGACTTCTTTAGTTAGTGTTCCTGGTTTTAGTAAGTTATAAAATATGATATTAGGTAAGGATGAAACTGGGGTTGGGAGTCCCCCTATGATGGTATTTATTCCTACAAAGAGGACGAAAGGTTGTAATCTCAATTCCAGTTGCTTACAAATAACAACTGTGAGTGATCCAAGCAAGATAATTGCTGATAGATTGTCGAAAAACATTGAAACAAAGAAAGTTAATCCACCTAATGCAATCATTAATTTTCTAGGATCTCCCTTGGTTAATTTAACAATGGAAAGTGAAATGAAATCAAAGAAACCAGCTCCTTTAGTTAAAGCAACAATTATGCTGACTGAAAAAATAATTAATATTGCTTCTACATTGATCGTTTGAGATAAAGCTTCTAAGAAATTGTGTGGTACATGCTCGAAACTAAGGTTTTCCTCGAATCCCACTTTCCAATCCATAAAAAACATGTAAATCAGTGATACAATTACTGCACCAGTTACAGTGATTTTAGTAGCATCAATCCCTTCTTTCATTAATAGTAGAATCGTGGCAAGTACAATTATGACAATAAAAATTGTTGCTATCCAGCCATAATTGTCTAATACACTTGCCAATCTATCACCATTTTCCAAATATTACCATTTTTCTACTTAAGCCAAACTTAATTGGTTAAGTAGACTATTGCAGTTAATCATCACGTTAAATAATTTTGATTATTCGAAATCCATTCTTGATGTGACTTCTTCCTCTTCTTCCTCTTCTTCCCTTTTATCAGAAGGAGTTTCTTTAGTTTCTTCAGCTGCTTCTTTCATTTCTTCCATGACTTTCTCTTTGAGTTCTTTCTTAGGTTCCTTCAGGTCTTTCTTGAGTTCGTATTTTATTTCTTCTTTGATTTCTTCTCTGATTTCTTCAAGAATAGATTCTTTCATTTCCTCGATGCTTTCTTCACTCTTGAGCTCTTTTGCAACCTCTTTCTTGACCTCTCTCTTTGGTTCAGCTTTGACTTCTTTTACTACTTCTTTTTTGATCTCTTCTTTGATCTCTTCTTTGACTTCTTCTTTCATTTCGTCCATTTCTGACATTTCCTCTTCCTCCTCTTGATTTATTTCATCTATTTGATCTTTGATTACTTTTTCTTTAACAGTCTCTTCTTTCTTTTTCTCTTTCTCTTCTTTAACAACTTCTTTTTCTTCTTTTTCAGAAGATTCAGAAATCCCTAATATGTCTTTTTTAATTTCTTCTTTTATTGATTCTTTTAAGGATTCATCTATCACAATTTTCTCTTCAATTCCTTCATCTATTTCAACTTCTTCAACAACTTCTTCTTTAGAAGGTTCAATTGCTCCTTCTTCTTTTGGTTGTTCAACTTCTTCCCTTAAGATCTCAATTTTTCTTTTTGCAATAAGGAGTGGAAAAGTAATATCCCTATCTTCTAAAAGTTCAGTGAAGAATCCATAAAGACTTGAGTGCCTTGAAGGCATGTAAACGATTAATATTCCAACATCTTTTCCAATAGTATATAATTCCTTCTTGAAATTATCAAATTTATCTGTTGATAGAAGATGTGTATCTACATATCTGGAAGATTCTTTGAACACTTGCGAATTGGCTTTCTCGAATATTTCTAAATCTTCAGTACTTCTTTTCAATAGAGCTTCCATTTCTTCCTGGTTTTTATCATCATGAAAGATTGGATCAATATTTATAAGAAGATGAATCTCAGATTTCTTTAGACTGTATTTTATTGCTTTCTCAAACAGATAACTTAACTGATTGGTATTGCTAAATACAATAGCGGTATTCTTCCATAGAAGTTCTAGGTTTATTTTTTCACTCTCTATCAGTAGAATAGGAATATTTGGAATTCCCTCCAATAAATAGTCAAAAATGTTACCTAAAACAGTTATGCTAGCTTCAGGGTCATCATCTTCATCGGTAGAGATTTTTGTCTCTTTTAACCCTATAAACGAAGAAGGTACTATGATTATATCATATACTACTGTTTGAATCACATTATCTAGAATGGACTTCAAATTTTCTATGTTCTCTACAACTTCTCCTTTTATTTCGAAATCTTCACTTTTGAGATGTTCGTATGCAAAACTCAATGAATCCTCATAACTTTTCTTGGATGCTCTAGATTTAGAAGGAGGTTGTTCAGTATAGAAACATATTACATCGATTTTTGTTCCAAAATGTCTATTTAGCTCTCCTGCGACTAGGACTGCTGCTTTAGACTTAGCTGTTCCATCAATTATTACTAAAGCTCGTTCAGCTGGATCAACCTTTGGTTTAACAGAAGGTAGTAGGTCTGAAAATTTCTGCATTGTCTTTTCAAGTTCTGACTTCTGCTTATCTTTATCTTGGATAGCCATCACAAATAATTCTGAACTTGACTACAAAAACCTTACCATTATAATCACTATCCATAATTGGTTTTTAGGCTCTGAAAGAGTTGAAATTTTAGCTTTTAGAGGTTTCTTTATTTGACGGAAATTCAATCTTAAAAATAAGTGTAATACTCAAGAAGAAAATTGTAATTGAATAATACTTATATCCAAGAAAAATCAAAAAAATTCTAATGGTATTCCGATCTGTATTCCGAGATGAGGATGTTTTTAAAGAGGGAATTATCTTGGGTTTAATTTTCGCAATTACTGGGTCGCTAATGCTTGTTCTGCATTCTTTTATTGATAATCTATGGTTGTTAGCAATAGGTGGAGTTTTTCTTGCACTAGCGGGAATTGCTTTGTTCATGGTTATTTATATCTCATATTTTAGCGAGAAGAGAAGTGAGATTATGATGTTTATTTGGAATGAATTTCTATATCTGTTCATAGGAATTCCTATGGCTTCGATTTGCGTTTTAATACTACCTGTAACTATCTACATCTTAATGTTTGGAGGACAACCTGATGAAACATGGATGTTCATTGTAATATTTACCTTTTCGCTAATGGGTAGTTCATTAATTTATACAGGAATAAAAATCTGGGTAGAAAATCGCTCAAGTGGATTAAAGGTGCCAGAGAAAGTAGATAAAGGACCTATTGAGCAACTTCTTTACAAAATTCCATCTGTCGAAGATTAAGATAGAGACAATAACCTTTTTTTATACTATAAACTGAATCAGAGTGATAATTAAGGTGATATAATGCACAAGAAATTATGGATACCCGGACCAACAGAGGTAGAAGCTGACGTATTACAAGCTCAAGCTAAACCCTTGTTTGGTCACCGAAGTAATGATTTTACTGAATTATACGATAGTGTATTAACACAGTTACGCAAGTTTTTCAAAACAGAACAACATGTTTTAGTTCACACTGCTTCTGGTACTATCTTTATGGATATTGCAGCAAGAAATCTTATCCGACCAGGTAAGAAAGCTTTGGCATGTGTTAATGGTTCTTTCTCAGCCAGAATGCACGAAACCCTCGTTGATAGTGGGATAGAAACAGATAGACTGGATGTTGAATGGGGGAAGGCAATTAAGCCTGAACTAATCAAAGAAAAACTAGATGAATCTGATTATGATGTTGTAACTGTTTGTTATAATGAAACTAGTACAGGTGTAAGAGCTGATCTTGAAGCAATTGGTGATTTGCTAAAGAATTATCCTGAAACTCTACTGGTTGTTGACGCAGTTTCTTCCATGGGTGGAGACTTATTATTTCCAGATATCTGGGGAACAGATTTGGTTTTTGCATCCACGCAGAAGTGTTTTGCATTACCGCCTGGACTCTCTGTCGGAATAGTGTCTCAAGCAGCTTACGATAGAACTAGAGATGTTCCTAATAAAGGGACTTACATCAATCTTGAAAAATTACTAGATTATTATATTAAGAAGAAACAGACTCCTTCAACTCCAAATATCTCTCTATTATTCGCATTTGACTATAAACTCAAACAGATGTTAGAAGAAGGTTCAGAGAATGTCTATAAGAGGCATAAAGCGATGGCTGATTATACACATGAATGGGCTCTTAAACATGGTTTTGGTCTATTTGCAGAAGAAGGTTATAGATCTGTAACTGTTACAACAGTTCATAATAAGCTGGAAAAAGATGTTGGAGAACTCAACAAAGGATTAGCTGAAAAAGGATTTGTAATTGCAAATGGTTATGGTAAGCTAAAAGGAATCACTTTCAGAATTGGTCATATGGGTGACCATACTCTAGAAGAATTGAAAGAACTCCTTAAGGCGATCGAAGAAGTTTGGGGACTATAGGTGAATAAAATGCTAAAAGTTATACTAACAGACAAATTAAACGAAAAAGCAATTGAAATTCTAAAAGAAGCAGGATTAGAAGTGAATGTTGCTTGGGATTTACCCAAAGAAGAACTACCTCAAATCATTGGTGATTATGATGCAATTATAGTTAGATCAGCAACAAAAGTCCGTGGATTGCTTCTTGAAAAAGCAGTTAATCTAAAAGTAATTGGAAGAGCTGGTGTTGGTCTAGATAATATTGATCTAGAAACAACAATGCAAAGAGGAATTAAAGTAGTCAATACACCTGCAGCTACAACAAATTCAGTGGCAGAATTAGCACTAACAATGGTTTTAGCTTCAACACGTGATGTTGTTAAAGGTACATGTGAGATTAAAGCGAACCCAGAATCATTCAAAACAATGAAGAAAGAGTTGTTCTCAAGAGAAATTGATGGTAAGATTCTAGGCTTAATAGGTACAGGAAGAATAGGTACTAGTTTAGCTGTCAAATGTAAAGCTCTAGGAATGGATGCTATTGGTTATGATAAATTCGCTCCTGAAAATCCCGTTGTTGATATGAAAAACTCAATGGAAGAAATTCTCCAGAATGCTGATTACATAAGTTTACATCTTCCACTTACAGATGAAACAAAACACATGATTGGAAAAGACCAATTAAATTTAATGAAATCTGGATCTGTTTTGATTAATTGTGCTCGAGGTGGTATTGTAGATGAACAAGAAGCTTATGAAGCTTTAGTGTCAGGTCAATTAGGTTATTATTGTACTGATGTTTTTGAGATAGAACCTCCAGATGCAGATAATCCTCTCTTGAAACATGCTCACGTAATAGTCAGCCCTCATATTGGTGCTCAAACCAAAGAAGGAAATGAGAGAGCAAGTATTCAAGCAGCTGAAAGAGTTATTGAAGCATTAAAAGAAGCATAACCTTCTTTTTCTTTTTATTTTTTGTAAAAAGTTTAAATTAAACTGTTTTTCTTTGTCTTTGATGAAAAGCGCACTAATCGGCTTAGGAGCAATTGGTACAGTTGTTGCTGCAGATTTAGCTCTTAATGATTTTCCTTTATACGTGGTATGCAAACATCAGGAAGTTCTGGATTTAGTAAAAACCAGAGGATTGAAGGTTACAGGTATAAGTGGCGAATATGTTGTTAAAAAAAACATCACCCCCGTTTTGCAGATTGAAGATTTACCTGCTGATTTAGATTTGGTTTTTGTAGTAACAAAACTCAATCAATTGAAAGATGTTCTTGAAAGAATTACACCAAAATTCAGTAGTGAGTTTACTCTAGTAACAATGACAAATGGGATGATGGAAGAAAAATTAAGTGAAACTTATGATCCTAAGAATCTAGTTGGTTGTGTAGTTAGTTTTGGTGCCTCGAAAACTGGTCCTGCTGAATCCAATAAAACTTCATTAGGTGAGATGGTTTATGGAAGAATAACAGGAAAAAAGAGTAAGAATGATGATCTTATTATCGAGAAATTATCCCATACTGTTCCAACTCGATGGTCTGATAATATTCTAAACGATAAATTTTCCAAACTTCTAATCAATTTATCCGTAGCTTCTTTTGGAGTGATTAGTGGTATGTCATTAGGTGAGTTACTGAAAAGAAAGATAACTAGAATAGCTTTTCTGACTGTTATCACTGAAGGTATAAAAATAGCAAATGCTAAGAAATTAGAGTTGCAGAAGCTTAATAATCTAAGTTTCTATTCTTTAGCTCTTACTCAAAAAGAACTTCAAAGATTTTCCTTCAAACATTTCTTCAAACAAACTATAATAAAAATCATAGGAAAAAGATACAAGGACTTGAAATCATCTAGCCTTCAATCAATAGAATGGGGGAGAAAATCTGAAATAGACTTTCTTAATGGATATTTAGTAAAGGAAGGGGAAAGATTAGGTATAGCCACTCCTTTTAACAAGTATCTTTTGGAGAGTGTTCATGAGATAGAAGAAGGAAAGAAAAAACCTTCAATTGAAGGATTAGTTGATTTAGAAAGAGAAACAAAGAAGATTTGGGATTTGAAGTAAGTATTGTATTAGATTTTCAAGAGGGGGTCTACCTTCAATAAGTAAATCTCTATCTGAAAATATCTTCTGTAAAAAAATTAAAATAGAGTTCTTGTTGTGCTAGGATGATTACAATGGTGGATGTCAGACCATTTAGAGCTATAAGATATACTGAAAAAGCGGGAGACATTGAGAAATTAATTGTTCAACCCTATGATAAAATAGATGCAGAAATGCAAGAAGCATATTATGCTCAATCAGACTACAATTATTGTAGATTAACATTACCTATTGAAGATAATAGATACGAAATTGCTCATCAACGATTAGAGAAATGGTTGCAAGAAGGTATATTGAAAAAAGACGAAGTTCCAAGTATCTACGTCTATTACCAAGAATATGAGCTGTTTGGTAAAAAATACATCAGGAAAGGTTTCATTGGTGCTTTACGATTACATCCCTTCGAAGAAAAAATAGTTCTTCCACATGAAAAGACCCACAAAGGTCCAAAGATTGATAGATTGAATATGCTCAAAACAACCAAACATACACTTGAAACCGGTTTTATACTTTATTCAGATCCTGAGAAGAAAACAATCAATCTCTTTGATGAAATAACTAAAGAAGAACCTTTGATCAATGCCAAAGACGATTTAGGGGTAATTAATCGAATATGGAAAATATCCGATAGAGTTCATATTAAAATCATACAAGATGTATTTCAAGATCAACAACTGGTTATTGCTGATGGACATCATAGATATGAAACAGCTGTAACTTATAGAGATATGAGAAGACAAGAAGCTGGTAAAACAGATCTTGATGCTGCAACTGAGTTCAGAATGACCTATTTGGTTCCTGTTGAAGATGAAGGTTTAGTAATTCTTGCTACCCATCGCTGTTTAGCAAAA
>CAZPXJ010000145.1:0-8027 GCA_964590855.1 uncultured archaeon | reverse complement strand
AGAGAAAATGTGAAAGCAGTCCTAAAAGATGTTGATATAGTAATCCATGCAGCTGGAACAGTTGCAGGTATAGGGGGGATTCAACGACTACCCGCAACAACTTTCTATGATAATGCTATAATGGCAATACTGATTATGGAAGAAGCTTACAGAGCCAATGTGGAAAAGCTTGTTACAATCGGGACAGCTTGTTCTTATCCAAAATTCGGGAACATACCCCTAAAAGAATCAGAAATTTGGGATGGGTATCCAGAAGAAACAAATGCACCATATGGTATAGCAAAAAGGCTTTTCATGGCTGGATCTGAAGCATATCGAATCCAATACAATTTCAATAGTATTCCTTTGATAATTTTCAACTTATTCGGTCCAGGTGATAATTTCAATCCTGCAACCTCTCATGTCATCCCAGCTTTGATAAAGAAATGTTTAGAAGATGAAAAACTAATAGTATGGGGAGATGGAACACCATCAAGAAGTTTTCTTTACGTAAAAGATGCAGCAAGAGCAGTAGTGATGGCTACAAAGAAATATAATGAAAGTCTACCAGTTAATATTGGAACTCCTGAAGAAACAACCATCAAGGAACTTGTATCTTATATTATTGAATTGACTGGATTCAAAGGTGAAATGGAGTTTGATACTTCGAAACCAAATGGGCAGCCACGAAGATGTGCAGATGTCTCGTTGGCTAAAGAAAAATTCGGGTTTGAAGCTGAATACAAGTTCAAAGAAGGTCTGAAAGAAACAATAGAATGGTATAAAGCACAATTAAGCTGAGTTAGACGACTTTCTATTTTCTTTCAAAAATTGAGATTGACGAATAAGTAACCATCTCACTAAAGGCCGAAAGATAGTAATTATGAATCTAAGAAATCTTGTTTGTTTCTTTATTTCACATAAATAATCCTCATAAGTACGAGATTGATATCTTAATAACGACTGCGATTCCTCTGAATCCATCCATCCTGTATAATACCAATCTTCTTGATTTTTAGGGATTCGAAATGCTTCTTCTGGCAACTTCTTAATCCCGAGAGTATCTAAAATTCCAGTAACGAATTCACGGTTAATTAGTTGAGATTCTTCTCCTCCTCCAAGTAATAGAATTTTACCATTTGTTGGTGTTGATACTACATTTGCTATAGCTTTTCCTATATCTTTAGTGTGAGCAAATTCGATCTTCTGTTCCATAGGGATGTTATAGAGGAGATTGATCTCGTTTTGTAATATTGAGAGAGAAGGAACAGCTGTTATCCTTAAAATGGTCCAAGGGAGTCCACTCTCTTGAATGAGTTTCTCTGCTTCTGCCTTATTATATGTATAAACATCTGTTGGATTAATTGGAAGATTCACTGTTATAGGATCAGCTGATGGTGGAAGAGGCCCATAAATTGATACTGAGCTCGGAAAAACTATTTTTGGAGGTTTTTTCTGCTGTAAAGCAGCAGTAATAATATACTGTGTACCTCTAACATTTATTTCGTGAGCTAGTTCAGGATTATTCTCTGTAAAAGGAGGAGTTACACCTGCAAAATGAATAACACAATCCTGATTTTGGATAGTTGATTCCACAAGATTCTCATCGAGTATTGATCCCCACACAGATTGAAACTCACCTAATCGTGATAGTTTATTAGCTATCTTTTTTGTTCTTGAAGTAAGTATTTCGAAAGTTGTTAATTCGTGTCCTGAAGCAAAAAGTTCTAGTAAAGTACTTTGTCCTAAATTACCAAACGCTCCTGTTACAAGAACTTTCATAGAGATAAAATTCCGCTATGAGTTAATAGTTTTGTCCTTGTTTATACTAGTAACTGTTATAAGTGCATGATACCGCACACCCGTACAGAGAAGATTGTTTTCATATATACTAGAGTTGGCTTTGAGTCCTAGTTAACATTAAAGTAAGCGAGTGATAAAAATGGAAGAAAACTATCAAGAAGAGTTAAACAAAATCAAAAAAACAGTTCAGAATTATGTAGATGCTGTCAAAGAGTTCAATTTTGAACAAGCTGAAAAATCTTGGCACCCTAAAGGTGTAAAGATCTTCTACAACGAATCTAAAGATAATCTGGATATGATCACTCTTCTTCAATCAAAACCATATGGAAAACCGTTAGGAGAAATAAGTCAAGAAGCAGATATTAAAGAAATTAATAGGGTTGGGCAAGCAGCAACAGTTTTGCTTCAATGGAATCAAGAACGAAATAGGTCTAAGACAGTAATTACTGATTTTATATTACTATTACATATTAAAAACCAATGGAAAATTGTTGCAAAAGTGTATGATGTTAAAAAGTTAGATGATTAGAAGGAAGGTGGAAAAATGTTTACAGGAGAAAATGAAGAGATTGAAGAGATTGAGAAAACAATCCAACTTTATGATGAAGCTTTTAATGAGTGGAGTATTGAGAAACTAACTAAAGCATTTCATCATGATTCAATGGTATATTGGTATATTCCAGAGCAAGAAAGATTCTACAAAGGACCTTGTTATAGATGGATAATAGGATTTGTGGAGAATCAAAAAGAAGAATCTGAAGTCAATTATTATGTTAACGTAGAAGGTATCTATCAAACTGGTTCAGTTGCCTATTCAAGAGTTAGGTTTTTAGCTGATGATCCAGAAAACCCAAGAGATACCACCGATTATCTCACCCTTATGAAGTTTGGTGAAAACTGGCAAGTAGTCAACAAATCAGGTCACACTATCTCATTATCAGCCGAAGAATTGTTGGAAAGGATTATGAATGAAACAGAAATACCTTTCAATGATCCAGAAGAAGTAAGAAGTATAGGAAAAGTGTTGGAGACTTATGCAGAGGCTTTTCACAGATGGGATTTAGAATGTATTAAAAAAACTTTTCATCCTACGATGAGGATAAATTCTGTAGATCTTAACTCTAAAGAGTTTAAGAATCAATACAGACCATATGCAGTTTGGAAAGAAGTTTTAGAAGAGCATCAGGCTGAAGGTATAAAATTTGAAACAGAAATTATGAATATAGACCAAAGAGGAACAGCAGCTATCGCTGTGATGTACTGGAAAGCACTTACTCCAAAAGGTATAGGACATACAACTGATTTTCTAACACTCCTTAAAATTAACAATAATTGGCAAGTTGTCAATAAATCTTGTAATTTCGAATTTGAGGACTACAAGTAGAATAGCCTCAATTTTATTTTTCATTTACCTCAAGAGTAAGTTTGAAAAACTGAAACACTGTTTATTATCTGATTAGGCCCTTTCATAAAGGTCTAATTGAAAAAGAGAACAATACTTCCTCTGCCATACTGTGGGGGTTTAAAATGTCAGGAGACAAAATCTTTCAAGAAATTTTAGAATTGTTTGATAATATCAGCACTATTGTAAATAATACTAATTGGAGTAACTATTCCGAAGCAAGAGTTAGGATATTAGTTTCTCAAAGAGTTGATGAACTAAAACACATTCTAGGGGAAATTCCTGATGATATGCTTACAGATACGGAAAAAGCATCACTGTTTTTTGAAAACGTTCTCGAGAAGATTACCCTAATACTTACTAACTTACCTCAAGAGAAGTTACCTATACAATGGTATGAATTGGAATTATTCAGATTACGTTATGCATCAATATACGCCCTGCAATATGGCCAAGCAGGTGAATTACAAGTTGCAGGTTCAGCTCATGCTCTTGCAAACATGTTAATTGGCATCACTACACTTGATGTTAAAGACCTATATGTTGACTGGGATCATCATGAATTCCACAGAAGGAGAAAACTTATCCTTAATTACTTGAGTTCTGCTTATCTGTTTTTCTTTAGTTTGTGTGATTCCTTAACACAGATTTACAAACATGATCTGGAACATTGGATGACAGAGGGATTGAAAGCTAGTATACAATATATCAACTATATGGATAAATTTTGGAATGTCAGAAAGAATATTGAGTTGGCTAAGAAAATACCTAAAGAAAGAAATTATTCTATGTACTATGCATCTTTTGCAGCTATAGATTATATCATCACTTTTCTCTTAGATTTGCAAAGATACCTCTACAACGAGAATGTGACCATAGTTTCCAATAATGAAGTAATTGATATTACTAATCCTGAAGGTTTTCTAGATTCAATGGATCGTCTTTTGAAGAAGGGTGATGAATATGTTGCTGATTTGCAGAGTCATGTTGATCAAGGATATTTTGACCTTAATGATAATCCACTAACAGATGAGGATGTTAGTGAGACAATCTATGAATTAGAAGTTACAAAGGCATATATTGATGGTTTAAAAGCTGCTTACAACATTATAATTAAAGATAATGTATTAGATATTAATATCATAGAAAAATCTGTGATGCCTAAGCTATACGAATATCTAGATAAATACAAACATCTAATGGATAATCCTGACTATATCAATAGCCAAATGGCAGACGGAACTGCAAGTATGTTGGAAGAATTAATCTATTTTGGTGGAATTCTAGCGATTAAAATACAAAACTATACTCATGTTGAGAAAATTCTGAAAGAGTACAAATACTTCTTTTCAGATGATGGGATGAAGAGATATCCAAAACTTAACGGAATGATGGTAAACTTCCAAGTAACACTAGCTACAAGAGAAGAAAGTTTCTCTAAACTTGAAGGTTATGCTCATAAATTGATCCGACTCTCTGAATATTCCAAGTATGCACCAAGGGACGCGTTATCCTTTGCTCTTCTAGGAAATTTAATCCTAACCATCCAAAAAGAGCAGTCTATTGAAGAGTTTTCAAGAAACATGAAAGAGACTCATGAACAGTACTATCTTGCCTTTACTCAGAAATTCAATTCAGAAATAGAAATTTATCTGACAAACATTTGCATGGCCTTGAATAATGAAGAAACCTCCTATGATATGAGTAGATTATTGTCTCCATCATATTTTGATCCTTATTCAGTTTTCATCCCAGATTTAAGGAAATTTGGTCAGACGAACAATCTAGGAGATATAAAATACTTACCATTCAATCTTCAAAGTGATTATATTGCTGATACTGATTTTGAAGTAGTAGAACAAACTCTCCCAGGATCTGAAGATGTAGAATCACCTATTGAACAAAATTATTCTCCAACTGATTAAACATCTATTTCCGTCAAGTTCAGACTCTTTTTGACAAATTTTAAATAACTCTGAATGATAGAGATGATACTCAAAGGGATGCTATTGAATCTACGAGAAGACGCTCCAGCTGAAACAAAGAAAGAACTTCCAAAAAGATTAGTCACCTTAGATATTCTTAGAGGAATCGCTATTTTTGGGATGATTCTCGTTCATGTTAGCTACAAATTATTTGATGCGTCTTGGTTGATGGATTCTATTAATTCAGGTAATTTAGATTTTGGTGTCTTTACTTGGATTTTAGTGATTATTTTAGGTTATTTAGGAACATGGCATGGATTTTTTCTGTTTATATCTGCTACTGTAAATTCTCTAGTATTTGCCAGTAAAGTTAGAGTAGGGGTGAATCCTAAGAAACTTCTACAGAAAAATCTCATTAGTGGAGGAATTTTAGTAGTTGTTGGGTATTTTGTTGAGGGTCTGGGATATTGGGGATACTTTGGTACTTCTTTCAGAGAATGGGCTGTTACAGGAAATTTCGTGGAATCTTTCTCAAGTTTTAGACCTTTTGTAGCTGAAGGTTTTTTCATCCAAACATTGCAGATTATTGGTTTAGCAATAATGATTAATGGAATAATCCTCTACTTTTTACTCAAAGATAAAGGATATGAGAAATCTGTCAGAAATACTATCATCTTTGGTGTTCTTACAGCTTTAGTTTTGTTTGTTACACCCTTTTTAAATGACTTAATTGAGAAAAATCTTATTCCAAACTGGCCAGATATAGGATCCCTTAGCGGTCACAAATCTTTTGGAGTTTGGCTTTTAACAATTTTGTGTGGTCCTAAGTTTCCTTTGTTACCCTTTTTAGCTTCAGCATTTATGGGATCCTTGATTGGAGTATTCCTTTCCAATCCTCAACCCAAAAAGAAAGCGATATGGAAATTTATCATTGCAGGAATTTGCATGATAATTGTAGGTACTATATTCGTAGTGATAGGATTTGTAAGACCAGACCTACCTCAACAATTCCATATGTTCATGTTTACTACTATTGAAAATCCTCCTGCCATAGGTTTCTATATGGTCAGGTTAGGAGGGCAGATTATCTTATTGATGATACTATTCGGCCAAATTGAATTCAAAGGTAAAGGAGAAAAATTCGCAAATAGATTTGTGTGGAAATTTTTCAGAAGGTGGGGAACATTTTCTCTAACCATATACTCCTTACATATACTAGAATTACTTCCTAGATTTATTCTTACATTAATTTCCAAACCTACAACAGGAGTTAGTTTAATGGAATATTCTGTCATTCCAAAGGAACTCTTCTGGGTGATAATTCTCATTGTCATTTATGTATTGATGTTCTATGAATTAGTAGTTCAAATACTAATTGAAGTGAAGATGAAAGGATCTATGGAGTGGCTCTTTGTCAAATTACAAGGGATATTCTCTAAAGTAAAGTCCAACAAATTGGATAGTGGTTTGAAGAAGGAAGAAGTTGTATGGGTTAGTTATGAAGAAACATCTACTGATTCTGATGATTAAAAACTTCAAACAAACTTTATTAATCATCAAGTTTAAGCATTTAGCTAAGGTGATAATTTGAGTAATGAACGTAAAATAGAGACTGAAATTAGAGACTTCTTCGAGGAATTTGTAAATGCTTATCCTAAGGAGGAGATTCAGAGATATTTAAATTTGTTTTCTCAAGATGAAAATCTAGTTATGTTTGGTACTGCTGAAAAATGGTTAGGTTGGGAAAAGTACAAGAATGCTCCTGCTGAAGAGAAGAAGCGGTTTGAAGAAATCTCTCTAAGTTATGATTGGCTCAAAGTCAATTCACTTGGAGATGTAGGGTGGATTGCTGCTGAAGTCATAGTCACATTGAAAATTGGTGTTGAAATAATTACTCTTCCTGCTAGACTAACTGGTGTTGTAGTAAAGAAAGATGGTAATTGGAAGATTGTCCAGGGACATATCTCAGTGTCTCCAGGATAGAATTAATGTGTAAATAGTTGAAACATTTAAGAGTGCTTGAATAGAACCTCCTTTATGGATTATCTAATTAAGGAGTTCAATCCTGAAACAGCAAATGAACAGTTTTTTGATTCTTACATAGAGTATACTGATATTCTCTTCAAGGAACTCTATCCCCGGGATCCCATTCCTCCTAAAGAATATACTAAGAGCAGATTACTGATTAAGAAACCAGGTGAGAAATATATTAGAAAAGTCCTGCTTGACACACAGGGAGAGATTATAGCAGGTTTTTTCTTATTCATTAGAACTGAAGATAATCCTGATTATGAGAAGAACAAACAGATAGCGGATTTGTTAATATCAGCTTTGGAAATCCATAATTATAAAGAACTAGCAACTATACTACTAAAAGAAGCGATAACCATTTTGAAAGAATATGATGTAATTACCACTATTGAAACTTATGCTTATCGAACCAGAGTCAAGGAATTTTGGGAGGGTCTTGATTCAAAGATCGCTATTGAAGCTGGACAAAATCGATTGTATATTGAAGATGTAGATTGGGAGATGATAGAAAATTGGAGAAATGCTGGTCATATGAGAGCAAAAGAGGAAAAGATTGAGCTCATTTCTTTCACAAAATGTCCAGAAAGTATCATTGAAAACTTTTCAAAATTATATACGGAAATCATGAATTTAGTTCCAAAAGGGGATTTTGAATGGAAACCTGAGGATGTAACTCCCAAAACAATAAGAGAAGCAGAAGAAAGGTTCGAAAGCTTAGGATATGAATGGCATACTATGATTACAAGAGAATCTTCAGGTGAACTAAGTGGAATAACAGAAATTTTCTATCACGATGCAAGATCTCATCAAATCGAACAAGAGTTAACTGGAGTTTCACCTAGATTCAGAGGGAGAGGAATAGGAAAGTGGTTAAAAGCCGAAATGTT
>CAZPXJ010000144.1:0-8049 GCA_964590855.1 uncultured archaeon | reverse complement strand
AGATTCTCCTAAAAGAAATAGTTAGAAGCTTTCTTTGTATGATGAGTTTTGATGAAAGAAAAAGAATTTAAATGAAAGCATGAGAAACAGAACAATAAGATGAACTGAGGTCTTATTATGTCAGTTGAAGAACACAGGAAAATTGCTAAAGAAAAGATGAAGGGAAAGTGTGGAGTTTTTTCAATGTGCGATGGTGCTCCTAATAAAATCTGTCAAGGGAACAGTTACGGTAAACCTATTGGATTTGGAGGTGTAGGATCCGGAGCAAGTTTTGTAAACAATGTTGAAGCATTAAAGAAACTCAATCTAAAAATGCGAGTGATAGGAGAAAATTACTCTCCAGAAACAAAATACGATTTCTTTGGACATGAACTATCTATGCCTATTATGGGAGCTTCTGTTACAGGAGTTAACTCGTTTGGTGGAGATAGTGCCATTACTGAAGTAGAATTCTGCCAAGCAACTGTTCTAGGAGCAAAAGAAGCAGGAACTATTGGATGGCGTGGAGATACCTATACCTATGACTGGGACTTTATGCCTTGTTACGATGCTATCTGCAATAAAGCTGCAGGTTGGGGAGTAAAAATCAGCAAACCTAGAGATCAAGAAACCCTCAAGAAAGTTTTCAAGATGTACGAGGAAGGAGGAGCTCTAGCAGTTGGTACAGACGTCGATGGTTGTGGAAGTACTATCATGGCAGCTCATAACAAACCAGTTTTTCGCAAATCTATAGATGACATAAAAGATCTAGTTAATTCAACCAAACTACCATTTATTGTTAAAGGAATTATGTGCGCTGAAGATGCTATTGCAGCTGTAGAAGCTGGAGTATCTGCAGTTGTAGTTTCCAATCATGGTGGAAGAGTTCTAGACCATACTGTTGGAACAGCTGATGCTTTGTTTGAAGTTGTTGATGCTGTAAAAGGTAAAGTAAAAATCATTGCCGATGGAGGCGTAAGAACAGGGTATGATGTATTGAAGATGCTAGCAATTGGAGCAGATTCAGTTCTCTTCGGAAGAGACATAGTTCGTGCAGCTGTTGGTGGTGGAGTTGAAGGTGTCAAAACTTTCTTCGAAATGCAACAGAAAACTCTTGTTAAAGCCATGAAAATGACTAATATAGCTTCATTAGATGAAATTACACGAGATATTATCTACAGATAATAATTGTCTATTCAGACAATTTCTCTTTTACTTTTTCAATAGGAATTGCTTCTATTTTATTATTATCTCTACCTACTATAGTTTCAGCCATGAGGATGGAATTGATAATCGCTTCTTCGGTTGTCTCAACTGCAGCTCTCAGTAAATTTCTAAATAATTTTGTTCTTTCGTTGATAATTTTCATTTCTATTATTGGCTGTTTGTTGTCATGATCCACTTTGTTGCTGGTTGAAAAAGCAATAACAACATCTCCCGACCCGTGTGAACCAAAGCTACCTGTTCGAGATATCCCAAGAGGTACACGTTTTGCTAATCGATGAAGCTGTCTATTATTGAGAGGGGCATCAGTAGCAAGAATCACCATGATAGAACCTTTGGGTCTCTCTCCAACCTCTTTAGTTTCATCGATAGATTTACCCAAAATAGTTAAGTCTCCTTTCATACCAAAATTGGATAAAACTAGAATTCCAAGATGATAGGTTAAATCTTCTTCAATTATCATTCTAGAAGAACTACCAATACCAGCTTTGTACCCTAGAGCAGTCATTCCTGTTCCTGCGCCTACTGACCCTTCAACGAACACCTCCCCAGCTGTTTCTATGGCTTCATATACATGTTCCTTCTTGACATGTCTACCTTGGATATCGTTCAATTTCCCATCATGACATTCTCCAACAACAACGTTAATCGTAGTTGTATCAATACCAATATCCGGATTCTTTTCAATATGATAATCAATCAGAGCATCTGCAACCTTGGGAACATTAAGAGTATTAGTAAGAGCGATATAAGATTCAATACTCCCCAATTCTTCTATTTGAACAGTACCAATTGTCTTCCCAAAACCATTGAAAACATAAGAACTAGCTCGAACCTTTTCTCTGTAAACATTACCAGAATGAGGTTTAATGATTGTTACACCAGTTCGAATTGGACCTTCTCCAGGTATCATTTGTCCTTCTCCCTCAATAATTGTAGAATGTCCTACTAGGACACCAGGAACATCTGTAATTAGATTGAATTTTCCTGTAGGCAAATTACCTACTTGGAACCCCAAATCTCTCAATCTTCTGCGCTCTTCATTCATAATTAACAAGAGAACTGAAAAAAGCAAGATTAAATCTTTTTGCCTCTCATGTGTAGTGGAAGGTTTCCATCACTAATCGTTCATACACTTCATCATACATGGCAACAATTGTCTCTTTGGCTATATCTCTAGAGAATTTTCTAGATATGCGATCTTCTGGTTTTCGCTTCTTCCAGATGTTAGCTATTAGCAGGTATAGCAATTTAGAAAAATAGTATAAACTTAATGGGAGAGCTAGAATAACTTTGAATAGGAAAAGAAATACTTTCCAGATCATACTTAGTGACTGTTTAGCATCAGCTTTGGTTTGCTCATTTAATTCTTCATTAGGTTCATCTGCTAACAAGAAAGAATTCAACCCTTTTTGAATTTCAATGAATTTGGATCCCAAGTAATTCCCAGCTCTTTTGGTCCAATTTTGAGAGAACATCAGCTTAAATCGACCACCGATGTGCTTTCCATACGAATAGAAAATCATAGCAAATTCTACAAAAGGAACTATAAAACCAAAAGAAGCATTTCTCAATTTTATCCATGTTCTTTTGAAGAATTTCTCTTTGGCAAAATGGTCAATAATGTATCTATTTCCTCCTAAAGCAATAGAGAAGGCTAGTTGATTATATTCGCGATCACTAATTGGCATATCGTACCTATCTTCAACTTTTATAATGCCTTTTAAAGCACCATTAAGCAAAATTGATTTGAAGAAATCTTGAGATACGAATTCATCTCTTAGCTTGTCAGTAACAAAAACCAAGGTTTGTTTTGCTTCTTTGTAGCTCATAGATTTCTCTTCAGCAAACTTTGCTAGACCTGGTTCTTTCTTCCAAGGAAGGATATAGGTTTCTTTTTGCCAGAGTAGAAGAGAAAAGACTCTTGAAAGGGAATCCTCAACCTTGGTCATATCCAATCTATCTTTTGTTTCAGATGAAAAGAATTCTTCGTATAATTTTTTAGTTTGTTCAGGTAAAGAAAAGGTTGAGACACTGATTATGTTGGTAAAGCGTTTTTGCAGATTCTTCAAATCTCCCACTAGATCTACCTTGAATACTTCAAAAGTGGAAGAGTCTACAGGAGGTGCTTCAAAAAACGAGAAACTTGCTTTAGACGCAAGATAGGGGAGTGAAAAAAGGTTCTCAATCCTTTGATAGAAAGACCCCCAACTATAAGATCCCATTCTTATCATTCTCAAACTAGCTTGATGAAATAAAGCATAAATTGGTCCGAAGATTGTAGCTACAAAAGAGAGCATCCCCATAACAGTGGAACATACTACACCTATAGCTGTAATTACTAACCAATGAAATTTGGGATCCACTCCAGCTAAGTAATTTTCTTCAATATAAGTCAAAAGGACATCAAAACTAGCTGTCTGACTTTGGATTAACAGAACAGATGCGCCTATAATTACAAAGATAATCAGAAGATGATCATAGGTTTCACCTACTCCTCTCTGAATAGGGTAGGCTTTGTTGATTCGATCTTCTTTCATTAAAATCTCGTCAATTTCTTCATCTAGCTTCACTAATTCGATTTTTTCGTGACTAGAGAATAAATTAGAAATGTATACAAGGTACCTTCTCCAGAGATTCAGAATTGGAACCAGTTCACGTAAGCCTTTAGGTATAATTAGTTCATAAATGAAGAAAAGAATCTTAACAAGAACCACTGCAATGTAAAGAATAACTCCAGCTATCCAAAGAAAGGGGGTTGCTATAGCAGTTAGAAACTTACTAAAGGATTTCTTCATTTGGTAAAACTAACAATCATGTAATTTAATTTTTGTGATACTGTAAAAGGAAGAAAATGGAGATTTTAGTATTTAATTCTCGGGTCTATAAAGACATATGTTATATCCGTAAGTAATCTCGCTACTAGAAATAAAAATGGGAAAATTGTATTCGTAGCCATCATCATCGGATAGTCCCTAAACAGCGCTCCTTCCAAGAAATAGGTCCCTAGACCCGGCCAGCCAAATACTGTTTCTATCATCACGGAACCACCCAAGAGTCCTGGTAAAGAGTTCCCGACAATTGTTACTATCGGAAGTAACCCGTTCCTGAACGCATGCTTGTATATTACTCCCCTATTCGTTACTCCTTTCGCTTTTGCTGTCGTAATATAATCTTGTCTTAATATCTCTAATAATTGTGATCTTATCAAACGGGCCATGAATACTAAGTGTCCTAAAGTTAACGCTAGTGTTGGTAGTATCAGGTACTTGTAAAACGCTTTGTTAAATAAAAGTGGTTTCACAAACGCATCCTTGTTTGTTACACCTGTAAAGTTGAACAATTCAAATGATAGATACATCAATAATTTTGCTATCCAGAACAGTGGCATAGAATAACCTAATAACATTGCAAATGTTAATGTTCTGTCCCAGAAAGAATTTCTTCTTGTTGCTGAGACTACCCCTATTGCTGTCGACAAAACCAATGATAGTACAAATGATATTACATTTAATATCAATGTATATGGTGCATGTTCCCCTATTATTTGCGCAATTGGTATACCTTGTCCTGCTTGCGTATAATACCAACTATTCCCAAAATCAAAATGCAGTAAATCGTTAACATAATCTACATATCGTGAAAACCAAGGCACAGTGTATAAATCTGTGTCAAGTAGACCCATTTCTATTGCTTCTCTATTGTATGCTTGATTGTAACACTCATTTGATTCACAGTGAATTAGACCGATTCTCACCACTACTGGATCGCCTGGACTTACATTGATCAATGTAAAATTCATCAGAGTTATCCCTAACATAACTGGTACAATATACAATACTCTTCTGATAATGAATCCTCTTAACGACAAACCATCACTCTTGCTGTGTTAGCTTACAACATTTTTGTACCTTTATCTTTCTTTCTATTTGTTGATTTTTCATTAACAAAAAAATGTATGAATAATTATTCATACCTCAAAATTTATTAAATCAATTAGTTAAATCTATTTCAATGGTTCAACAACGCAAGATTCCGCGAAACTGTATCAATTACGAAGGGCATATTTTCAAACCAGTTTCAATTCCTTTGAAAGATTTGGAACAATTAGAG
This sequence comes from uncultured archaeon, assembly GCA_964590855.1. Taxonomy (GTDB): domain Archaea; phylum Asgardarchaeota; class Heimdallarchaeia; order Heimdallarchaeales; family Heimdallarchaeaceae; genus UBA460. The sequence goes on along the minus strand of CAZPXJ010000144.1, from coordinate 2,733 downwards.
TTGACTAAAGAAGAGATAACCGCCATTTATCATGCAGATTTTTTAGGTCTCAAACAACAAGACGCTGCAGATCGCATGGGTATTTCTCAAGCCTCTTTCAGTCGCGAACTTGCTTCAGCTCATCGAAAAATTGCACAAGCATTTTTTGATGTTAAAGCGCTCTTATTTGAAGAACCATCTAACCAATCAGGAGATTAAAATGAAAGTAGCAATCCCAAGTTCTTCTAATACTGAAGATGCAAAAATGGATGGTCGATTTGGCAGATGTACTTACTTCTGCATTTACGATTCAGAAAAAGATACACTGGAATTTGTTAATAATCCAGCTGTAAATGCTCGAGGAGGAGCAGGATTTCAAGCTGTTGAATTCCTCATAAACAAAGAAGTTAAAGTTGTCATTGTTCCCCAACTAGGACCTAACGCTGATGGGGTTTTGAAACGTGGAAACGTAGAGGTTTTTCAAGGAGAAAATATTTCTGTCAAAGAATTGATTGAAAAATGGAAGAATAATGCTCTTTCCAAAGTATAGGTGATAAAAGTGAAATATGCAATACCGATAGATACAAATGACAATTTAGACTCAATCGTTGGTCAACATTTTGGCCATGTCCCATTCTTCGCAATTTGGGACGATGAAAATGATGAAATCGAAATTATTGAAAACAGAAGTAACCATAAGGGTGGAGTTGGTTTACCCATGGAGTTTTTAGCGCCTAGCTGTGATGGCGTTTTACTCAAAGGAGCAGGTGCAAAAGCAGTTCAAATAGGCAAGCAACTAGGCTTACACATCTATATGGGTGCAGATGGTACTGTTAAAGACACCATTCAAAAATTCAAAGATGGTACGCTCTTCTCAGCTTCTGAAGATGATGGCTGTAGTCATTAGTTGAAGGGCTAGATATGGAGATAGCTGTAGTATCAGGAAAAGGGGGTACAGGCAAAACTACTGTTGCTGTAAGTTTAGCTTTATCCACCAAAGGTACTCATCTTCTTGATGCAGATGTAGACGAACCCAATTGCTCTCTCTTTCTTGGATTAGAGAATAAGGTGATTGGTACAAGTAACATAATGATTCCTGTTATAGATAAAGAGAAATGCACTTTATGCGGCAAATGTAACGAAAGTTGCCAGTACAATGCTTTGTTCAAAATGCCTGATGAGATCTTGCTGTTTGACAAAATGTGTCATGGTTGTGGAGTTTGCTCATATGTTTGCCCAGAAGATGCAATATCTGAAAAACCAAGAGTGGTAGGGAAAATCCTTGAAGGAAAGAGTGAGGATTTACTGTTTCATTATGGAGAATTAATCGTTGGAGAAGAGTTAACCACACCTGTGATTAGTAGATTGAAAGAGGAAATCAAGGATGACGATAAGATCGTAATAATTGATTCCCCCCCAGGTTCAGCATGCCCAATGGTTGAGACGGTATCCGATTGTGATTATATTATTGTAGTTAGTGAGCCTACACCTTTTGGATTATCAGATATGAAAGTTGTTATTGAAACTCTGAGAATAATGAACAAGAAATTTGGTGTCATAATAAACAAGGATGGGGTAGGAGATAAAGAACTGGAAAGATACTGTGAAAATGAAAATATACCAATTCTAATGAAGATACCTTTTGATTTGGAGATTGCTAGAAATTATTCCACTGGTAAAAATTTAGTAGATATATTTCCTAACTACAGAACAGAATTCAGGAATTTAATTGTGAAAATTCAGGAGATGAAAATATGAAGGAAGAAGATGTTAAACAAGTTACTATAATCTCTGGTAAAGGAGGGACTGGAAAGAGTTCATTAATCGCTGCTCTTGCTAGTTATCTCAAAGACGATATGGTACTTGCAGATGCGGATGTAGATGCAGCTGACCTTTATCTGATATTTACTCCAAAAAATACAGAAAGTTTCGACTATTATGGTCTCAAAAAAGCAAATACTGACAAAGCTGTATGTATTGATTGCGGTGATTGTAGATCAAGTTGTCGATTTGGAGCAGTCAAGGAGGATTTTACAATAGATCCTACAAAGTGTGAAGGTTGTTCCCTTTGTTATCATGTTTGTCCTGTTTCAGCGATATCAATGAATGATGTTATATCTGGACAATACTTCATCTCTGAAACTAGAATAGGAGATATGGTTCATGCTCGTTTAAACCCTGGAGAAGAGAGTTCAGGATTATTGGTAGCAGAAGTAAGAAAAATAGCTAAACAAACTGCAGTTAAACATGACAAGAAACTTGTTTTGATTGATGGTTCTCCTGGAATAGGTTGTCCTGTAATAAGTTCACTCATAGGAACCAATTTTGCTTTAGTTGTTACTGAACCAACACTCTCTGGCTATCATGATTTAGACAGGATTTTACAACTCCTGAAACAATTCAAAATCCCTGGATATATTATCATTAACAGATCGGATATTAATGAAGAGATTTCACAACAAATAGAAGAGGAATTTCATGAGACATTCCCTGTAATTGGAAAGATACCTTATAACCCAATCTTTGTCAAAGCAATGCTCTCAAAGAAGTCTGTTATGGAAATGGAATCAGATAATAAAAGTGTCAATGATATTCAAGAGATGATCAAAGGATATGGTAACCTAATTCTTGAAAAAATCAATGTTTAACAACTAAATTTATAGGTTACTACGCTCTTTTTCTTTTATGAAGTATACTGAAGCATATTTTACAGGTGGAGAAAATCACCAAATTTACTATCAGAGCTGGGTTCCT
>CAZPXJ010000143.1:0-8081 GCA_964590855.1 uncultured archaeon | reverse complement strand
AAAAGAAAATCTTTTCTCTTTAGATGAAGTTGTCAAGATGATTGATCAACATGATCCAACTATCATTACCATTAACGCCGTTATAGCTTCCCTACAATCCCAAGAAGCACTGAAGATTTTGCATCATATTAAAGGAATTAAACTAGGTTCCATAAATACTGAATATGCTATCTACAATGGATTAATTGGGAAATTTTTCTATTTCGAAAAACCTCCAAACAAGAAATGTGTACTTTGTGGTAAAAATGCAGCATTAATAGAGAAATTTAAGCTTCCAAGAACCACAACCGTCGAAAATATCCTTTCAATAATCAAGAATAAAGGTTATGAATATGATTTAGACTTCCTCCCTACCTTCTGGAGAATAGATAAGAAAGATCCAGAAGAAGTACAATTAGACTTAACTCTGGGAGAGCAAGGTATCCGTAACCACGAGACTTTCTATGTCAGTGGTGTCTTGAAAAATAAACAAGAAGTTGATCTGTATATCAGAATCAAATTGATGTGAATCTAATCTAATCTAATGTAATTTTGTAAAAATAATAGAAAAAGTGAGTGTGCAAAGAATAATTACAGTTCAGAACCAACCTTATTCTTTGACTTTTGTTCTGATTTCTGATCAGTTATTTCTTTTAATGTATTAAACAGCTTCCACGTTTGTGGCTTGCTTACCTCTATCGGTTTCTTCAATTTCGAATTCTACTTCAGCACCTTCTCTTAGATCATGGAACTCTCCTTTTGTTCCGGATCTGTGGAAGAAGATATCCTTTTCTTCGCCTTCGACACTAATAAAACCATAATTTCGGTCATACATTACTCTCTTAATAGTACCTTTCACAAGGATTCCTCCTAATTATTTACCCGCAGTAGCATTTTACTGCTCCATCGCAATTAAAAACTGCTAATCAGAAATCTACAAACCTTTCAAAGCTTACACAAAATCTAACAAACACCTTTTAATTAACACATTTTTTGAAATACTTCCTAATAAACTATCCGATTTGCACATTATTAACTTCATTTTTAGTATTGTTTTTTCACAAAACAGATATAAATGTTTGAAAAAGGATTGTAACCTAAAATACTACAAATTACAAGTTGAGTGGGATGGAAGAGGAATTACAAGAATTTGAACAACAAGAAGAGCGAAGTAAATTTCCCCCGCTTCCTATCTTCTTCACATTAACCTTCTTCATAAATTGGGGAATGGCACTATTGTTCATTTATCCTTTAAATTTTATCTATCAGATGAGAAGTTTCGATAGCTTAGTGGGTGTGCTCTGTTATCTTTTTGTAGGTTTGCAAAGTTTTGGGCCTACTTTTGCTGCTGTTTTAACCTTATGGTACTCTGAAGGTAAGGAAGGACTAAAGACATTTGGTAAAAGGTTGATCAAATTCAAAGTGAAGTATTATTGGTATCTTCTGGTGTTCTTCATGCCAATAGTTGTATATTCAATACCGATAATGATCAATCTTATCTTTGGCAATCCTTACAATCTCTCTTATTTCGATGTAAGTCTTTGGGGAATAGATTTCAGTGTGATAATAACTAATATACTCTTTGCAGGATTAGCTGAAGAACCAGGTTGGAGAGGATTTGCAGTTCCTAAAATGAATGAGAAATATCGCCCAATTGTATCTGGAATAGTTATAGGTGTAATTTGGGCTGTTTGGCATTTATTACAATATGTCTACGGGGGAAGACCTTGGGAAACATTTCCACAGTTCATTTTTACTGTAACGATCATTTCCTGCATATATGTCTGGATTTATCAGAAAACGGAGAGCATACCAATAATGATAATCTTCCATGTGATGCATAATCTATCTAATCGCGTGTTTATCAAATATCATAAACCAATTTGGGGTGGATTAATCTATCTGATAATTCTTGCTGTAATTCTTATCTTTGATAGAAAAAACATGTTCAAAAGACCCCTCCGCCATGAAGAGGTAGTTATAGCTGATAAGTAGAATATGAACAAATCTGTTTGTTTTGAGATATCTTAATAAGTGTGCGTTTTTTTGGGCACTAGTGGGTAAATTATTTTTAGATTAGGTGTTATTAATGAAAATTGAAAATCACAAATGTTTCAGCTTAACGAAGAAAGGACTTGTAGATCCTATGATTCATATGAAAGCTCGATTAGGAAGAGTTGATTCTGTATTAAAATTCTTAAGAAATATGAGACCCGAAGATTTGAATCTCTACATTACTAAGTTAATGATAAATTTTAGTGAGGCAGTAGGAGAGTATGACTTTGATCCAAAAGTTTTCGATTGGGAACAAATAAGAGAAGATTTACTCGTAGTCCACAATTTCCCTGAATTAGAAAAGTCAGTGTTTCTCTATATATGTAAAACACTTCAACTTCCTGAAGATTATACTACAAATCAAGGCGAAGTAGAACTATTGTTCTATGCTCGTATCAAGGCCGGAGAAGCTGTTTCTTATTATCTTGTAAGAACGTTCATCGATATCTATGGGAAAGAGGAAGGTACAAAAATCTACAAACAAATAGTTCCTCATCTAATAAGAGAGATGAAAGAAAGAGAAAATTCAGAAGAGCCAGAGAATCCTGAAACGCTTACTATTCATGATCTTAGAAAGAGAAATATTGAAAGTTGGTGTAATTGTGGTCTTGCTGACTTCTCTTATCATATATTTGATGATTACAAGATTGTGTACAGATTCGACAAATGCTTAGTTCCTGAAGTATTAAAGGAATTCAATGATCCAAATATAGCTTATCTAGCTTCTTGTTATATGGGTGATCATCCAGAGATGAACAAGGATAAAGTTATTCATATGAGAAGAACACAGACACTTCAACATTCAGAATTCTGCGATGAATTTTATTGGAATAACCTTGTTCATCCTGATGCTGAACAACCATCATTAGAATTTGTAGAAAAAATGGGCAAAGATCATAAAAACACAAATCAGGTGATAAAATGAAAATTACAAACTATAATTTCTATAATAAAGAATCTAAACAAGAAATCAAGCTAAATGAGTTCATTAAGAAGTGTTTCAAGGAAACCGATTCAGTAGTTAAATATTTCAAAGAATTAAAAGAAAATAAATTGGATAAATATATGTCTGCATTTCAGAATAGATTAAATAGTGAATTAAAAATATCTCAATATAACATTCGTGCTTTTGATTTCGATTTAATAGAAAAGAATCTTACTCTGCTTCATAATTATCCTAAATTAGAAGAAACAATAATCAACTTCATTTGTAAAATATTAGAACTTCCAGATGATTTTGACAATATTAAAGAGAAATATGCTCTATTATATTTCAATATCAGAAAAGCAGAGAGGCACCTTTCTTATTATAGAGTCAAAGCCATTGAGGATATATTAGGAAAAGAAGAATGTATCAAACTATACAAACAAATTGTTGAATGTTTAATCAAAGAAAAGAAAGAACAGGAAAATAGAGATCAACCTGCAGATCCTCAGACTATAACTCGAATTGACTCAAGAAATTTTATACTCGATCACTATAAGAAATTTGGTGTTGCCAATTTTACACTTGGAATCTATGATGATTATAAGGAGATATACAGATTCGATAAATGTATTGTACATGAAGTACTCAAAGAATTTAATGACCCCGATATTGCTTATCTTAGCTCATGTTATTTGAGAGATTCACCAAGTAATAATGAAGGTTATATTATTCATATGAGAAAAACACAAACCTTACATCATGATTGTTTTTGTGATGAATTATATTGGAATAATCATGTTTATCCCGATGCTGAACAACCCTCTCTAGAATTTACTGCGAATATTGGTAAAGAAAATCAAATTTAAAGTGATAAAAATGAATGTCTTTAGAACAGGTCAATATCATATAAGTGATTTAGAAAGAATGAAAGAACTACAACCTTTTGATTTTGCAAAGAAAACAATATTAAAACGGTTGAATTATTTGATAGGATTTATCAAAAGAGAAAATCCTGAATTGGTGCCTAGTTTTGTCAAGAAACTAAGTGGTAAATTCGAGATTCTACTAAAAAAACCTTACAAATCAACTAATATTCAAATTTCTGAAAAACTTACATCGGATCTAATGCATCTCAAACTATATCCTGAATTGATTCATAATGCTATTCTATACTATCTTCAACTGCTTCAATTTGACTATACAAAGAATTGGGAAGAAGCTACAATTAAAGTTACAAATCTGAACCACATTCAATCATTTCTCTACCATCGTTATTATAATGCTGAAACAATAACAGAAATACTAGAAAGAAATCAAGCAGTTCAGCTTTTTAAGAAATATATAACCGCTTATGTGAAAACATTAGCTCCTGAAAGACCAAATTATGAAACATTAGAAGAGTTCAGAGAAGCAAGAAGACCAAAAGATGGTGATCAACTTAATATAGGATGGGAGATAGTTCAAGGAATTATTCAGGATGGTAAATTTCCGCAAAGAAAAGATACCTGTATGTGGGCTGATGCGTTAGTTGATTTACCTGATACAGAATTAAAATACCTTGCAGCTTGTTATGGTGATTTTCAAAGCTACAATAACAACAATGGAAATTTTATTCTTACAATGGAACATACAATTGTATCGGAAGACCCATATTGTTCTTGTGTTGTACATGATACGAGGATGAATCATGATTTAACTCATCCTTCTTTAGAATTCTTTGATAACATATGGCCTTTATCTGAACATCAGTTAAACAGGAGGAAAGAAGATGAAATTCATTGAATTAGGTTCATATGACGAGAATGCTTTAGAATACCTAAAAGAAATTAAGCCATTAGCTTTTGCAAAAAACATACATATACGTCAATTGGACTACATTTTAGAATTTATTAAGAAAACAAAACCTGAAATTTTCAACGCATATGTTAAAAATCTTGAAAACAAATATACTGAATTGAAAAAAGAGGATTATATCAAACATAAGAAATTCGACATATCAAAATTAATCTGTGAATTCGATAATTTGAAAGACCGTCAAACACTTGCTAAGGATTCTCTTAATTATTTTCTAAATCTATTAGAAGTGCCTTTTGATAGTAATTGGGAAGAAGATAAATTTGAAGTTACAAATAGACATTATTTCAGAGCGTATTCACTTCCTAGCTATCGAAATCTAGTTTCTTTGTCTGATACTGTGGGAAAAAATGAAGCTATCAAGCTTTACAAGATATTTGTTACAGAATATATTGCGTTCAGAGGAAAAGGAACCAAAGAAAAATACGAAACACTTGAAGAACAGAGAGAAGATGAAATTAGAGATTTCAAAGAAAATCCCTATCCAGGTTGGTTACGTATAGAGAGTACTGTAGAGAATGGTAAGTTATACCATAGAAGAGACACCTGTTTACTAGCTGAATCAATTAAAGACCTTCCAGATAAAGATTTCAGATATCTAGTTGCTTGCTATAAAGACTTTCAAGGCACTAAAATTAATTGGAATAAGAACTTTATTCTTACTATGGGGAATTCAATAGTAAAAGGAGATCCTTACTGCAGTTGCGTAATTCATGATACTAGAATTGATTGGGATTTATCTCATCCACCAAATGAGTTCTGGGACAACATTTGGCCTTTGAAGGACTGGCAAAAAAAAGATAAAGACGAAATTCAGAATATAAAAGATAGGAACTTCCCACAAGAATTTCAAAAGCTTGGTGTCTATGCTCCAGAAGTTTTAGAAGAACTACAGGAAATACAACCTCTAGAAGTTGCAGAGCTTTCACCACTTAATCGCTTAGATTATTTACTAGGTTTTATTAAACGGAATAAACCTGAGATTTTTAGTTCATTTGTCAAAAATTTAGAATTATCATATAATTCCATGGTTCTGACAGATTATTATAAAACTCAAGTGTATGATATAAATGAATCAATAAAAGATTTTGAGTTCTTGAAAGAGTACAAACAACTTGCTATTAATAGTCTGAATTACTTTCTGAAGCTGCTTGAAATAAATCCTGATGTAGATTGGGTAAATAAGAATGTCGAAGTAGCTAAGGGAAATTTCTATAGATCTTTTCTAATTCCTAGATACCAGAATGCACGTATTTTATCTGAAATAGTTGGAAGAGAAGAAGGACTGAAACTGTACAAAATTTATAGAACTGAGCATGCAAAAATTTCTGTTAAAGAGAGTGAAAAATATCAATTTGAATCTTTAGAAGATTTGAGGAACGATGATTTTCAGGATTACGAAGGTGATGGTAATCCTGGTTGGGTAAGAATTGAAGGTATAATTGAGAATGGAAAATTTATCTATCGAAAAGATTCTTGCCTTTATGCTGAAGCTATGAAAGATTATCCAGATAACGACTTCAAATTCCTTGCAGCTTGTTATTTTGATTATGAAGGAACAACAATAAAATGGAATAAGAATTTCATTTTAACAATGGACCATACTATAGCAAAAGGTGATCCCTATTGCAGCTGTGTTGTTCATGATACTAGATTGGATTGGGATCTAACCCATCCAACAAAAGAGTATTGGGATTCTATATGGCCTTAGAAAAAAGAAAATAAGTAGGATTGAAGAAAATACGAAACTGGTGCACTTGAAGATTTGTACAGTGATGAGGATAGAGATATATTCAGTTTAACATTGTGTTATTGTCATTTTCAACTGGCTAAGATGTGGAATGATAACTTTGTTCTTACTCAAGAACAGACAATAGCAAAGGGGAATAACTATTGTGAATACGTATATCATGATACAACAATTGTCGAGAAGATAGAACATCCATCCAAAGAGTTCTTTGACGATATTTGGCCATTACAGGAATGGCAAAAGAAGTAGATTATTGAAATGAAAGATATTCAACTTGAAATTTACAATGGTGAAACAATTTTTCAAAAGGATGTAGAGGTTCTGTAAAAGCTTGAAGAAATAATCAAAGTACCAATACCTAAAGATGATAAAATTGAAAGAGATACATTTGGGGATCTGTTAGAAGAAGAGAGAGTCATGGGCTTAAGAATCTCTAGAGAAAAACTGGATTCTTCTACCTCTTGTGTTTTTAAATTTCAAGAACTTCTCTGTCTTAGACTGTGATTTAATAATTTTAATATTCTACCAAAACAGCTGTTTGAAATGAATAAAATAGATCTTTTAGATATTGTAGAAACTAAAGAATCACCTGCAAAAGAAACTGCAAATTAATACTTTGGAAACAAGACAAAGACATCCTTTGTTGCTTCAACTTATATGTGTAATAATATACAAAGAAAGAAAAGAAAGTAAGAGATTAAAAAATACTCTACTTGTGTTTAAGTTAATTATGCAGTTTTGAGATTAACTGCTTGTTGTCCTCTATCAGTATCTTCAACTTCGAATTCTACGTCGTCTCCTTCTCTGAGATTACCGAAATCGCCAGTTACACCAGATGCGTGGAAAAATATGTCTTTTTCTTCATCTTCTGCCTGGATAAAACCAAAGTTTCTATCATACATGATACGTTTGACTGTTCCTTTCATTTAGCTTTTCCTCCATTTATTTTTCACTTTAAGGGAGTGACATCCAATAAATTAAAACCCATTAATCAGATGTCGCTAAATCTTTAGAAGAATTGAAACAAATGTAACTAACTAGTTTGAACCTACTTATGATAGTATAGATTGGTAGTTCATAAACTATTAGGTAAGCGCAATATTGTTTAAGCAGTTTGGAAGAGTTAACTAGTTGAAAAATATTTCTTCATATATCTGTCTAATACTCTTATGACCTAGCATTACATCGGTTAAAGTATTAATGAGATTCTTGCATTTCAACACTTTAAAATTAAATAACTGAACTATTCAGGTTTAAGATAGTAAAAAGAAAAGAATGTATGATATTAAAACAATATCGTACTTTTATAATTAGTTATGATTGATATTATACAGTTTTGAGATTAACTGCTTGTTGTCCTCTGTCAGTATCCTCAACATCAAATTCTACTGCATCTCCTTCTCTGAGATCTCCGAATTCAACTGTTACACCAGAACGATGGAAAAATATGTCTTTTTCGTCATCTCCTTCTGCTTGGATAAAACCAAAGTTTCTATCATACATGATTCTTTTGAT
>CAZPXJ010000142.1:0-8087 GCA_964590855.1 uncultured archaeon | reverse complement strand
TAAGCATTGAGTGGGACAAATCCTGATACATTTACCACAAGCAGTACAATTATCGGGATTTTTCACATAAATATTATGCCCTCCACCCCAATGAGCAGCACCTTTACCTTCCTTACCAACACAACCTATACCTAACTGTTTCAAAGCACCTCCAAAACCAGCACCATCATGACCTTTGAATCTTGAAAGAATCAAAACTTTATCAGCAATTTTCAAACCCATTGCAACAGCTACGTCTTTAATGTATTTTCCGTTTTCAATCTCTACTCTAAACACTTCAGTTCCAATTACACCATCATCCATTATTACTGGAGCGTTCATTGAACTAGGATTTATACCATGTCGATTACCTAGATTTAGAAAACCAGGACCATTAGACATAGTAAGCTCCTTATTGGCTTCATCCCAACCTAAACCTACACCCTCACAAACCCAGGGAATTCCTCCAGCTTCACGAACTAAGTCGACTACCTTTCTGATGTACATAGGTCTTAGATGGCGAGTTTGATTTCTACTTCCAAAATGAGTTTTAATAATTACAATTTCATTAGGTTTAATCCAGTCTTTTAAACCCACATTCTCATCATTCCATAATAGCTCTAACCGATCTATTAGAGAGTCACCCCGAAAAATATCGTCAGTGCCTACCATAAATACCTTAGATTTACTCATGTAGATTTGTAAAATTGATTATTTATTAATTTATTCCGTTAAATAAATACCAACTTTGCAGACTTCATCTCCTTCCATAACCGATTCTAGAACCTCAACTTTCACAGGTTTATCCAGTATGAATTCCCAAATCCCTTTGTAGAAACCAGCTCCACATAAACAATAATGTTCTGGTAGTTTGTTATTTGGGTCTACAAGAGTGTCTCTAATACGAGGGCAATGGCAAAAGATTGCTCTTTTCTTAGTTGGGTCTGGTTCTTCGAACCATTCTTTTATATAGGCACTTTTGGGGATTTTTGTTGCAATAATTGTATTGCCGTTTAATCTTCCAGCCATCCCCATATCTCTTTTAATAATTTCATTAAAATATCTAGGTTCCAGTTTCAGATTATCTTTAAGAAAAATTTCAAAATCTGCTTTCATCTTACTGTGAACTAATGCCAAATCATTGGTTTCAACATAAAGAGCTTTGTATTTTTGAAGATTCTTTCTTGGGTACTGACAAGAACAACCGGTCATGATTTCGTATTTCTGGTCTTCAGTTACAAGATCATCTAAATTGTTCATTGCCTTCTGAGACCACTCTAGAACTTCTTCTCTAGTTGATTCAGTAGAAATCTCTTCGCTTCCTTCTAGTATAGTTTGCTTAATATCATTTCCAGCTATGTCTTCTAAACACATAGAGAAAACTCTCAACCAATATTTATCAAAATCGAAATCATCTGACATTGTAATCAATATAGAGATTTCAAAACACCTTATATTTTTATTTATTTTCTCACTGGTAAACCTTATTAATTCTATTTACTAATTTCATTCATGCCAACATTACTTCAGCTATATGCACTTTTAGAAGAGGAAAGATCAGGAATCCTTGAAAGATTTACAAATGTTGATACAAAACATTTCTATTTCACTGAAACAAAAAAAACATGGAGTTGCGAACAGCTTTTTAGACATATTCTTATGAGCAATTACTGGTTATTAGATAATTTACCGGGGGGAGAAAAACTTGAAGCTCCAAGTATCGCTTTAAACACAGGTGAAGATAGCAGTGATAAAGTAAGCATAGATGAATTAAGAGATTCATTCCTGCTCATTTCTGACATCATAAAACAACGTCTGTCATTCTTAGGAAGAGAGGAAGAATCAGAAGTAGTTGATTCTTTTAGAGGGAAGAAAACAAGACATGCTGTTATTGCTGGTTTTATATTCCATGAACTTAGACATCTAGGACAAGTAATTTGGTTATTTAAAAGATCTACAGGGTGGACAGATAAGGAGATTTACGAGCTATAATAATCCTTAATGTGCAAAACCTTTTTCTTCTATATTGTAATAATGTAATATTATGAAAAATGTAGATGTATGTCTAACATTTGATCTTGATGCTGAAAGTGCTCAAGTTAGAAGAGAAGATGAACCTGTAAAAATCTCTAAAGGACAGTTCGCGATTCAAAGAGGTGTTCCTCGAGTTCTTGAGTTACTAAATAAATATGAGATAAAAGGTACGTTCTTTGTCTGTGGTTGGGTAGTAGATAAATATCCAGGTACAGTAGCGTCTATAAGAGATGCGGGACACGAAATCGGAGCACATGGATATTTACATGAGGAGTTAGATAAGCTAGAATTCAATGAAGAAACAGTTGTTCATGAGCATACAGACAAACTACTAGAAGAGTTGGATATCTCTGTCAAAGGATTCAGAGCACCTTATTGGAAACTATCAAAAAACACCTTAACAATCATTGCTGAAATGGGATATAGATATGATTCATCGTTCATGGATGAAGACAGGCCATATACCTATTCAGTTCCTGAATCTCCTCGAAATTTAGTTGAGTTTCCAGTTGAATGGTTCATGGATGATTGGATATTGTTTGAAACACATCAGAAATCACCAACAGAGGTTTTTGATATTTGGAAATCACAATTTGATGCACTGATGGAAATGGAAGATCTAAAAGATGGTAGAAAAGTCTATACATTAACATGTCATCCTAGTTGCATTGGACATGCTTACCGTATAACCATACTGGAAAAACTAATTAAGTATATGAAAACTAAACAAGCTCGTTTTAATAAAATGTATGATTTAGCTGTTGATTATTTACTCTAATCTTTGACACGAGGGGCAGATATAACTATTTGTTCCTCCTACTAATAGTTTCTCTATTAAGGAACTACAATTCGGACAAGGCATTCCTTTTTCTTTTGGTCCTATTGTTCTAGTAAAATTCCCGGGTTTACCAAAGAGGTTAACTCTTTCGGCTCTACCACCTAGTTTAATAGCTTCAGAAAGAACGTTTCTTATCTCTGCTAATAGAACTAATTTCTTTTCTTCTTCCAACTCACTAGCTATGCTTTTTGGATGTATCTTTGCTCTATAGAGTGCCTCATTCAAATAAAAGTTTGAAACTCCTGGAAGATTTGTTCCTTCAAGAAGTATAGATTTGATCATTTTTTTAGATTCTAATAATTTTAGATAAATTTCCTCACTAAAATCTTTATCAAGCGGAGTTGGACCTATCTTTCCGGGATATTTACTTTGTTCTTGTTCTTCCATAGTTCCTAAACGCAATAATAGGAAACCGCTATATTTCAGTGAAAGATATGATTCATCTTTGAATTCAAACAGGAAATGATATTTCTTCTGCAGTGTTTCTTTTGAGGAATGATACAGAATTTCTGCTCCCATTTCTGGGGCAGTTGATAAAATCAGATTATTATCGAATTCAACGAAAATCCATTTGCCTTTAGCATATGAAGAAGTTACTTTTGCATTTTTCAAATTTTGTTCTAGAAGATCTATAGAAGGATAAACAAACAATGTTTTTGGGCTTGTATTGTTTACTACCATATCTTTGATAATTTTATCTTTCAATTCTTTGTTAATCTGCTTGGAAATAAGTAGAGACTCTGGCAATTCAACCATCCTATCACCATCTTCTATTCTCACATCATTTCACTTTTTAAAGAGTATTTCGACAAAAATTAAAAAAAACTGTAAGGCAAATTTAATTATAGTTGTGTTAGTTGGTGATGGATTTAAATAATTTTATAATTTTTCTCATACATTTTTCTCCAAAAAGTAAGGCATATTTAAATCCCATTTAAACTCTTGAGAATGTACTTAAAATATCTCAATAAAATGTTATAAGGGCTACTGGGGACTGTTCTTCTTAGTACCTATGAGGTATAAAAAATGAACGACAAATATACTTATTACAAAATGAAATTTGAACACCATTTACTTGAAGGAACACATTATGAGATTGGTCAAAGACAAGCAGAAATCATAAAGAATAAAGCTGATGTACCAATGGTGTATCTTTCAGGCAAATTTAATAAAGGAAAATCAAAATTTGGAAGCTTTGAAGAAGCATTCGAATTCTACAATAACTACTGTCCAGGTCTAAAAGAAGAAGCAGAAGGTTATGCTGATGCTTTTGATGCGAAAGTTGAACAATTAATGCTCTATGATTTCCCAGCATCTTCACAAAACTGTAGTCAATTTGTAGTATTGCCAAAAATCACTAAAAATAATGAGATTATAGTTGGTCGGAGTTATGAATGGAAACATGATGAGGAATCCCTAGAATTACGAACAACACATGTTAATGGAAAATACAAACACTTAGCCTTTTCTAGCATACCATATGGAAGATATGATGGAATAAACGATCAAGGTTTATGTGTTACTAGTACAGCAGGGGGTGCATGGAGAGGTAAATTCGAGAAAAAAGCTATAAGCTGGGATCTAGTATTACGTGTAATTGTTGAGAATTGTAAAGATGTAAGTGAGGCATCAAAAATGCTTGAAGAGATTCCAATTTATGGTACAAGTAATTTCGTTGTTGCCGACAAATCAGGAAAGGCCTTTGTAATGGAGAGTTTTGATACAGAAGTCGAGATAAGAGAATATGATGCCAAGAGCGAAGAGCAATACATTATATCGACAAATCACTATACCTCTCCAAGTATCGAGAGATATAATGAATACAATATACCATGGTTGATATCAAACTCAAAGAAAAGAAGAGAAATTATTGAAGAATCAATCAAAGCAAAAGAAGGAGATATCACTCAGAATGATATTAGAAAAATTCTAAGTGAAGAATTTCCAAAAGGAATATGTTGTCATTGGTTTACTGATTATTTTGGAACATTATGGTCATCAAAATATGATGTTAAAAACGGACTATTAGAAGCTTGTTTTGGTCCTCCAACTCACAACAAATGGTTCTCTTTTAGTTTGAATGATCCAATTACGAAAAAAGAATACGAAGTTACCTTTCCAGATAAAAGAATTGAGATGTAAGGTAACCTCCACCTATTTTTTTTGATGTAGGTTTTAACTAATCTGTTACAATTCATATTCTTCTGCCAATGGCAGCCTATAATACCAACCTTGACTTTATCAGCTATGATAATCGTTTGAGAGATTTATTTAGTTATTAAAATATGTTGGAAAAAAATGTAATATATGGGTTTAAAGACCCATATTTTGAAACCAAACAACTACTTTATCGTTAAAGAAACTTATAATACCAGATATTGTTCCTAATGCTGAATACACATATAAAGCGTAAGTGTGCCACCTTGAAAGATTGAATCCAAAAATTGCTTCTAATTTGTGTTTGTAGATTTTGATTGGAATAGTGATAGCTCTTATTATCTGATAATGTTGTTCAAATTCAATTCTAAGATTACTATCTAAATCTTTAGACCACTTTGTAGGTGTTAAAAAGAACTCTACAACTATTTCCTCTGCAGTAGGATCGAAATATACAGTACGCTGATTAGGTGAAACAACTGCAACATTTCCTATTGCGATTGGTCTAACAATAAAAGCTCCTTGCATTATTCCTTCTATTCTTGTTGTTGCTTCAGTTACTTTTTCACCCAATTTCTTTGCAGTAAGTGCAAAATATTCTGCTTCAGTTTTATCAACTTCAAGTTCTTTTATTGTTAATGTATCTTTGAATTTTTCAGATTTGAGTAAGGTAACTTTAAGTCTGAAAACCTCATCTATGCACATATTCTTAGGTAATTGAATCGATAGATCGCGAGACAAATCGTCAATAACAATAGTTTCTTCTTTAGCTCCAGTTGCTGCTACTTCCTCTGCTTCTTCAAGCATCTCAACCTTTTTTACCATTTCAACTTCATCATCGAAATCTGCACTAGATTTTTTGTAATCTGCTATTTCTTCAGATATTGGTGCATACCCAGTACTTG
Organism: uncultured archaeon; assembly: GCA_964590855.1. Taxonomy (GTDB): domain Archaea; phylum Asgardarchaeota; class Heimdallarchaeia; order Heimdallarchaeales; family Heimdallarchaeaceae; genus UBA460. Next base: position 2,174 of record CAZPXJ010000142.1, on the reverse strand, counting down.
GAGATGGTCCTGCTAAAGCATCTTCATAGATTGCTTCTGATTCTTCATCAGCTACCATTTTATCTCGTTCTTCTGCCCTGGAAGGCTGGGGTGAAGGTCTTGAAGTTTTGCTACTTCTTCCTTTTTGTTTTCTTTTGGATTTAGATGAACCGACTTTCATTGGTTCCCGAATCTTTTCTAATCTTTTTCCGAAATCAAATATGCTATCACCAAAATCGATTTTTCTTGCAGATATTGCCACTACTATGGCAAAAACTGCCGTTGCAATTAGGATTGCACCTATTGTATAATATAACCCATTTAAAGCCATGAACTATTATTATAACATTATTTAAATAAAGATTATGGAGAACCATGTTATTATATGATTCTTCTCTCAAAAGTATGGTGTTTTACTCACGTAATACTTGTCCTTTTTAATAATACTTTTTTCTGCAATATGGGGTATTCATGACAAAGAAAATGTGTTATGAAGGTGAGGTCGTTTTTGTTAACAAATATGGTACTAGATATCGTAGATGTGAGAAGACTGACTGTCTTTGGAATGCTGATTGTAATGAGATTTCAACCGGAGGAATAATGTCTGGAAAGATAAGAGTTCCAAGGTTCAAAGTAAGAGTATGTAATTGTTCAACAGAGAATCCTGTTGCTCTAACTGAAGCTCTAAAAATGAGTTGTTATCCGGTTGAGGAAAGGGTACATAGTGATCTAACCAATCTCGAATTTATTAGACAGATGAGAGAAAAACAGACCCCATAATAATTGAAAATTTAAATACTGGTTATTCTTACCTCTTTTGCGATGGATAGAAAAGAACTTCTGAGAAACGTATTTATTGCTATAGCTAGTTTAATTATCATTGCACTATTATTAGAAATTGTTGCAATGGTTTATTATCCTGGAGGGTGCCACGTTACTGCAAATACAGAAGGGTTCGATTTTGTGTGGAACACACTAACTGATTTAGGGAGAGATCCAACTCCAACTCTCGAGAGACCAAATCTAACTTCGCGAGTATTGTATCGTATAGCAATGTTCTATATGTCATTCTTTGGAATTGTCTTTCATTCTATTATCTGGAAATTTTTTACCAAAAATAAACTAACAAAATATCTGAGTATAGCAGGATCTTTCCTAGGTGTTGCTCAAGCTGGATTGTATATAGGAGTTTTATTTGTAGAAAAACATCCTGAACATAATCAGCTCATAGAAGCAGCAGCTGGGTCTCTGATCACTTCTGTATTGTTGTATACTATTGCGTTTTTTAGAAATAAAGAATCGTCCAAAATCAACAAATGGGCATATCTCTCTACACTCTGCTTAGCAATTACTTATGCAATTGTGATCCTTATCTCATTCTTAATTGTCAATTCAGGAGGATCAAATGTCTTATTTATTGCAAGTCAAAGAATAGGACATACAGTGTTTAACTGGTGTCTGAAAATTCTGTTTATTGTGCAATCGGTTGCATTTTATTATTACCTAAAACCCAAACAAATGCTAGAAATAGAAAAATAAGAAAAAGAAAGAAAAAAAGATTAATCCAATTTGCTACCACAACTACCACAGAATTTGGCACTAGTATCGTTTTTGGACCCACAGTTGGTGCAAAACTTCATTTTACCGCTTTTCTCATCATCTGTTGGGTCTCCACAATGAGCACAGAACTTAGCTGCTGGAGAAACTTTTTTACCACATTGGTTACAGGTTATGAAAGCTGCTTCAACATCTCCCTTCTGTTCAATCTTGTCAGCTTGTTTCATTTCCTGTTTTGAGAATAAACTACCCATGTTGCCCATCATGACTGCGCCAGTTAAACCACCACCACCTTCAGGTAACTTCTCAACAACTTTGGCCATACCAGAATATTGCTGTACTTGTCCTGCTGAAACACCAGAACGCATCCAAAAGAGTCGATCTCTGTACTCAGGAGTCGTGTCAATACCCGCAAACTTCAGGGTTTTCAACTTGATTCCGAATTCTTTTAGATCTGGTATCACTTCACTTTCAACGAAGTCTGAAGTCTTGCCTAAGTTAGACATTAAATCAACTATACTTTTTTCTGATAGCTTACTTATTACAGATTCCAAGATGAATGAACGGAAGAATTCATTGAAAGCAGCTGTTGTATAGATGTTTCTATTACCAGCTATTTCAAAAGCGAACTTCTGTAC
>CAZPXJ010000141.1:0-8133 GCA_964590855.1 uncultured archaeon | reverse complement strand
GTTTAGGAGCCAAAATTACTTATAATGGTTAAGTGGATTCAGTTCTATTAGGAGGACAAACATTTTACAAAGATATTTCTGTTTCAGAAGTTAATGCAGAAGATTATGATATTTTTTTCATGGCAGGTGGTTGGGCAGCTAGAAGAATAGTCGAAAGTGAACATCTTAATGAAACCAATGCACTCATTCAAGATCTTTACAATGCCAATGTTCTAATGACTTCAGTATGTGCTGGTGCTACCCTCTTTGTATTTGCTGATATTATCAATGGTACTTCGCTTACTGCATATGCTGAACTTGCACCAGAAATAGAAACTGCAGGGGGGACTTATGTTGATTCAATAGTTGTTGTTGACGAACCATTTGTTACAGTCCAAGGATTGTATCAAGTATATCTAATTCCAGCAATTGCAGAAGTTTTGGGATTATTTGAAGATGTACCACCCACATGTGTAGATGCAAGTTTTGCCTTTATGGGGGACAACAAATATAACATTACAATCGAAGCAACTGATGACAGTTTTGTTCTAGATGTTTTACTTTTTATCTATAAGATTTCTGAAACCAATCAGTCTCAGTTCATTCAGGGTGTGCAACTTGGAAAAACGTGTGATTTTATATTCTCAGGAGTAGTGAGTTTGGATCAAGATTGTCTTTATTCCTTTGATGTTTCTATGACGGATGGGTATAGTAATAATGGCGTAGAATCTGATGTACTGAGAATAGATACTCATCCTACAAGTAGCACTAACATCAATTTTATGCTAATTACACTTAGTTTGATCAGCCTTTCAATTGTTTTGTTATTGTCACAGAAAAGAAGATCATTCTAGGTTTAGAGAGATACATCTCTCTTTCTCATTTATTGTAATGCTTTCTCAACAGCAACAACTAATGATGGTTCATATATAGAAGTTTCATGAATCTCAACATTAGGGTATTGATTAGTTTCAAAGAGATCTGTTATTACATCTATCACTTTTGGTTTTTTCTCTTCAGGGATAAGATCACTTTTATGTGCTAACACGAATAATTGTGCATCAGGACTGTATTCGCTTAGATTCTTGATTGTTCTATCAAAGTACATTTTTGCCATGTTGAAATCTTGATATTTAGATACATCTACAACGAAAAATAGTGTTTTGATACGAGAAAAAATACTTTCTCTAAGTTCAATGAATGCTTCTTCTAGATAAGTTATTTGACCTCCAACATCATATACATTAAGCGACAAATTCGAAAATTCCAGTAGTTTCCTACGAAGACCAATTGTTGCTCGAATCTCTTTAGTTGTTTCTGGGGGTTTATCCTCGAAAATCACCTGGATAATAGAAGATTTCCCTGTTTGAGCTAGACCTAGAAATAGTAATTTCAATCCAAAATCGCCGTTTTCAGTAGCTTGAATGAGTTGATTTTCTTTATCAATTTCGTCTTCTAGATAACTCATAATATTATGTAAACGATTGAAAATATAAAAAAGTTTTTACTTTTCTCAAAAAAATGTAAATTTAATCTATTCAACATCAGCTTTTAATATGAAAAAGGGATGAATAACTTGATTATGAAGGAAGATTCGCCCATAAATTTTGAGCTCTGTGTTTCATGCAAGACCTCTAGAATGCTATGTGGGAGAAGAAGTTGTCCTTTACTTCAACAGTGGTCTCAAAAATATAATATTGAACAACCTAAAATTGAGAATTTGGATGAATCCTTCACCCCACCAGCATTTTTCGTTGGTTGGACAGGTTACCCTCGAATAAACGCAGGTCCAATGCTAACAGTTGACAGATTAGGTTCTGAATATATAGACAATTCAAACAACTGGGAGAACAAAACACAAGAAGATATTGTCAAGATGAGAGTATCTCTTTTGAGAACAAGATCCAAGATAGATGTTAAGCATCCTTTGGACTCAGATATTATTCAAAAAAGTCAGGAGATGCTCCTCGGAAAGAAAGCGATTGACGTTGAGGTACAGCTGGAAAAGAAGATAATACCTAAAATTTCTTTGGATGAGAGAATGGCACCCTACGGACCTATTGCACCTATTAAGAAACTAGACTTAACAGAAAATCAAACACCAATAAATGCCATAGAGAAAGTATATTATGATACGGACTTAATTGCAACTGATGCGGTTAATAATCTTGGTAAAGAAAAGCTAGATGTTAACACAATTACTCGAGTATTTTCAGCAGGAATGTTAGGGCGAGAAGGTAATAGGAAACTGGTTCCAACTAGATGGAGTATAGCAGCTGTGGATGATATTATCTCCAAACAGAATGCAGAGAATACAAAGAAATTCCAAAAGTTAGGGGAGATAAGAATCTTCACCAATGTTTTTTTTGGTAATCGATTTGTCATTATGCTTATACCTGATGTATGGTCTTATGAGATGATTGAGGTGTGGTTTCAAGGAGCATTCATGAACCCGAGTGATGTCGATATAGGAGCAAGAGATTACGAATGGCATAACGGTAGAACAAACTATGCTTCCAACGTAACTGGTGCTTATTATGCTGCTAGATTAGCAGTTACTGAATATTTGTTGAAAATTCAGAGACAAGCTCAAGTGATAGTGTTAAGAGAAATATCTGATGAATATAAATTCCCACTAGGGGTTTGGGTAATAAGAGTAGGCGTTCGAGGTGCTATGAAAAAGAAACACATTACAGTTGACACAATCGATCAAGCTTTCGAACTTCTTCCAAATTACTTCCAATATCCTGTAAAATACTGGAAGAAAAAATCTAAAATGTATGATTATAATAAGAAACAAACAAAATTGGATATGTTTCTATCCTAGATTTTTCTACTAAGTTCATATTAATTGCCACTACTGACCAGTGTATTTATAATTATATTCTCGTGAACGAAATTAAGTGGAAATTATGGATTTTTATGATCAAAATCTGTTGATAAATGGATTAGATGAAGGAGAAAAACTTGGTGCGGAATATGTTGAATTCAGATACCAAGATAAGTATCTTGCAAATCTAATGTATAGAGACGGAGAACTAACAAGTACAACAGGCACCCGGGAAGGTATCTGTGTAAGAGCACTCGTAGATGGTAGTTGGGGTTTATCTGCTACCAGCCAAACAAACCAAGCAGCAATTCTAAGTTCTGTAAAAAATGCAGTAAAAATGGCAAAAGGTGCAGCATCTCAGAAAGATTCAAAAATCAAGCTTGCTGAAGTTGATATCATTGAGGATGAAGCTATATCTCCTCGAAAAATACATCTTAAAGACCTATCTGTAGAAGAAAAAATTCAGAAACTGATTGACTCAGTAAAACCAGTAGCTAATTACGAGCTAGTTAAAAGTTATATGATCAACTATAATGAGGTTATTGATAAAAGAATCGTGGTAACTAACGAAGGTACAAGAGTTCAGTGGGAAGATATGAAACCAACAGTAATAGCTTATTGTGTAGCTATCGATGAAGGAAAGATGGCTAGTGGTTATACTTCATGGTCGCACACTTGTGGAGCAGAATTCTTTGATTTACATCCTCTTGATCAGATCATGGATGAGAGTGCAGAAAAAGCATCAAAGCTGGTTCAAGCATCACTTCCTCCAAGTGGTGTAGCAAATCTTCTACTAGATCATCAACTGGTTGGTGTATTAGCACATGAAGCTGTTGGACATACTGCTGAAGCAGATTTAGTTCAAGCTGGATCCTTTACTAAAGGTAAGCTAGGTCAAGATGTCTGTGATGAAAGAATTAGTTTAGTGGATACCCCTGTTCTCAAAGGTTCAAATTGGGAAGGTTCAGGATGGCTGCCATTCGATGATGAAGGGGTTAAAGGACAGAAAACCTATATCATAAAGGAAGGTGTAATGACCAGTTATCTAACAAACAGAGCTTTCGCAGATGAACTTGGAGTTGAAGCTACAGGAAATGCTCGAGCATACACCTTCATGGATGAACCTATAGTTAGAATGAGGAATACTTACATAGAAGCTGGAGATATGAGTTTGGAAGAACTGTATGAAGCAATCGGAGAAGGATTCTTCTTAAGATCATTACAGAATGGACAAGCTGATAGTTCAAGTGAATTTATGTTTGGTGCAGTTGAATGTTATGCCATAAAGAAGGGAGAGTTAACCGAAGAGTTATATCAGAATCCTGTTCTTACTGGAAATGCATTTGAAGTTTTGAGCAACATCCTTGGAGTTGGAAATAATTTTGATACCAATTTAGGTGCTGGATTTTGTGGCAAAGAGCAACCAGCTAAAGTTGATGCTGGAGGACCGTACTTAGCTGTTAAAGCTATGCTAGCAGGAGGTAGTTAAGATGACCATAGAAATAACTAAAGAAGAGATACTAGCACTTTCTCATAAAGTTGTAGACTATGCTTTATCCAAGAATGTAGATTCAGCTGAAGTCTTTTCACATCTCAACGCACAAACTCAAGTTATGACAGAAGGTCGTTCTATTGCTAATGAAAGAGATAAAAAAGAACTTGGTTTTGCAGTAAGAGTCATTAAAGGTGAGTCAGAAGGATTTTCCTATTGTAATAAAGCAGATTTTGATTCTCTAAAGAATACAACTGATGATGCTATAGGTACAGCTTCTGTTGCCCCTAAAAATTCTGGTTTAAGATTAGCATCTCCTTCTAGTTACAAAGAAATAGCGGGAATTTATACATCTTCTGTAACGAATCTTTCAATTGATGATTTAATAGAACACGCTAAAATGGTATTAGCACCTATGGGTGAAGTATCTATTGATGTAAGAACTAACCTAAGTTCAATGACAAAGCAAGAAGAGTGGCAAAGTGTTGTAAATTCTTTAGGTATTGAAGCATTCCAGAAGTCAAATAACTATACTGGTGGTTTCTTTGTTGTTCCTAGAGATGGAGAGAAAGTTGGTTCATTTGTATTTGATGATTTCTTTACTCATGATCCAAAAAGTGTTGATCTAACAAAATTCGGTGAGGAACTAACCCAACGAGCTGTCCGCAACATGGATGCCATTGCTCCCACACAAATAGAATCAGACACTGTAATCTTTCAGAAGGATGGAGCTTTTCAACCTATTGGGTATGTAATCATGATGGCTATTGCAGCTCATAATGTTTTGCAACAAAGATCAATATGGAAAGACAAACTTGCAGATACAGTTGCTATAAAGGATTTCAATATGATTGATGATTCTCTGAATCCAGATATAGGCGGTGGAGTTAGATCATTTGATGATGAAGGGAATGCTACAAGACAAACCTCTATTATCAAAGATGGAGTTTTAGAAAACTTCCTCTTCGATGAGTTACGTGCAAGTAAAATGAATGCTGAATCAACAGGTAATTCATGGAGATCATTTGGAGGAACTCGTTTTATGAATCCACCAAGCAATATATTTCCAAATGCACCAGTTATCCAAGCGGGAGATTATTCATATGAAGAACTTCTGGAGGATGTAAAAACAGGAATAACCTTTGAATATTTCTCTGGTTCTTTCAGAGCAGAAAATGGTATATTCAGTGGAGTAGCAAAAGGTTCTCAGTTAATAGAAAACGGTGAATTATCTAAACCACTAGTCAATGTTACAATTGGTGGAAATATATTCGATCTGTTAATGAATATCACAGGAATGACCAAAGATTTAGATTATTCCAATGGTTTCATGAAAACCCCAAAAATTAAAACAAAAGGTATTAACATCTCAACTCAAAACTAATACTTTTCTTTCATTTATTTTTTATAGTCAAACATTTTTCTAAAATTATTATAGAATGCTTTGCTGTGGAAGAAATGGTTAGTGAACTAGTAACAGAAGTATCTAAAACTGATCTACAAAAGATAGCGATTGTAGGAACTCATCTTCACAAGTGGCAAGGTGTAGATGAAAAAGACCTACTTCGAGTCTTCCAGGAACAAGCTTCAGTTCAATTAGATCCTCTGAATCCTGCAGGAAGAAATCATGATATCTTCTTTGCAGCAAGGATGGCCAAATACAAAATTAACACTTTTCAAGCTCAAGTTTATCCTCAACAACAAGTATTCGAAAGCTATTTTCCCAACTTGATGGCAATTTCAAAGGAGCATTTTCCTATATTCCTACCTCAAATGAAGAAAAAGTATTTGCATAAATATTATCAGGAAAGAATCGAAAAAATGGAGGAAAGTATGTCGGGATTTCTAGAAGAAGCAACTTCCTTCCTAGAAAAAAATGGTCCTTCTAAAGCAGCTGATTTGGAAGAAATGGCTAAGATCAAACCTGACTTATACTTCTGGAAAACAAGTAATCTTGCAGGAATGTCCTTGGAGCTTCTTTGGTTATTAGGACGGGTTGTAATCTATAATAGAGACGAACATTGGAGAAAATTATATGGACTTGTTGAAGACTACTTTGAATCTTCAATGTTGAAGGAAAGCACTCTAGATGATAAAGAAATAAACTATAGAAAATTCCTTCTTAGACAGAAGTCTTATCCACTCATAAATTTGGGAAAAGTGACATCTTCAAAAGAGAAGAGGTTAGTTTTTAGTAAGAAAAAGAGATTATCCCCAAGTTGGTTTGAAGGGGGTGACACTCATAAACCGGAGATTGTAAAGATTGAAGAGAATAATGATCACTTTGCAGTTCCCTCAAATTGGAGAGAATTTCTAAATTGTAAATTTGATAATGAAATGAGAGCTATTGCACCTCTCGATCCTCTTATTTGGGATAGAGAACAAACTCTCAAACTGTTTGATTTTGAATATGTATGGGAAGTATATAAGAGACCCAAAGACAGAAAATGGGGATATTATGTTTATCCACTATTATACCATGGTAAGTTCTTTGGGAGAATGGAAGCAAAATACGATAAGAAGGAGAAGATACTTCATCTATTCAACCTACAACTAGAAGAAAACCAAAGTTTGGATAGTAAAATAGAGAATGCTTTCAAAAGATTAGTTGATAGATGGATGTATATGTTAGATGCATCATCTCTTAAGGTAGATAAGACAACAGGTTTTATTTGAAAAGAAATTTTTTCTAGATATTTTTTTGCTATAAAACAAAAGAGGCTTTATATAAATGCCATAGGATTTAATATTCATGCTCAGTACTATTCTAATTGCAAATCGCGGAGAGATAGCTATCAGAATAATAAGAGCATGTAGAATCCTCAATTTTAAAACTATTGCAATATTCTCTGATATTGATTCCTCTGCACTCCATGTTAGAATGGCAGACGAAGCTTATTGTCTAGGAAACGAATCAGTTCAAGATACTTACTTGAATATAGAAAAGATAATTGAAATCGCTTTAGAATCTCAGACTAACGCTATCCATCCAGGTTATGGGTTTCTAAGCGAAAGTGCACTCTTTGCAGAAGAAGTAGAAAAGAATGGAATGATATTCATAGGACCATCTCCTTCAGTTCTTCAGAAACTCGGAGATAAAATCGAAGCCAAGAAAATGGCCAAAGAAGTTGGTATTCAAACAGTTCCAGGTTCTTCCGGTTATATCGATTCAGTTGAAGAAGCTGAACGAATTGCCACCAAGATTGGTTACCCTCTTATTATAAAAGCTGCGTTTGGAGGTGGAGGTCGAGGGATGGAAATTGTTGATAATCCAGAATCTCTAGAAATAAGCCTAATGGGTTGTCAAGCAATAGCTGACAAATTCTTTGGAAGCAAGGAAGTATTTATTGAGAAATTTATACCTTCTCCAAGACACATCGAAATCCAGTTTCTTGTTGATAATTACGGAAATGCTATCCATCTAGGAGATCGTGAATGCTCTATTCAAAGATCTCATCAGAAAATCATAGAAGAAGCTCCTTCGTTCATCTCTGCTAGAAGAAGATATGTTCTTGGAGAAAAAATATGTGATTTAGCAAAGAACATATCGTACCAAAATGCTGGTACAGCTGAATTTCTCTGGAAAGATAAAAAACTCTATTTTAATGAAATTAATCCCAGAATTCAAGTCGAACATCCTGTAACAGAAATGATTACTGGAATTGATCTTGTAGTTCAACAACTGAAAATAGCTAATAATGAGGAGTTAGCATATTCTCAAAAAGATATCAAGTTCTCGGGACATGCTTTTGAATTCAGAATCAATGCTGAAGATCCACTAAAGGCATTTTACCCACAGTCTGGAAAAATACTAAGCTTGAACATACCGGGG
>CAZPXJ010000140.1:5704-8153 GCA_964590855.1 uncultured archaeon | reverse complement strand
CTGTTTAAGCAACCAGATTCTTGTCTAGGTATATTAGCTGATGATCCTGAATTAGGTATGGATGCAGATAAACCATTTCAACTAGACATCGTTAGAGATTACTACAAAAAATTGAAAAAATAAAGAATCGAGGGTGAAGTTTTCCTACTTCAATGATTCTAATTGGGGATACAAAGTAACCATAGCTGTTCCATAACCTAGAGTGTTACCCACACAAGGTGTGAATTCCCAGTAATCAACTTTATTTATATCTCTAATTTTCTTTATACTATTTTCGAGTTTCTTACCAAGTTTTTCATTCTTCACATGAGTTATGATCATGTTGTACTTCATATCTGCTTTAGTCTTCTCTTCAGCTGCTGCAACAATTTTCTTAACTGCTCCACCACTAGCAAATCCTTTGTCCTGTTCACTTACGTAAATAGGTTTTAGATTCATTAAGGAGGAAATCATAGACATCTTAGCAGTTTTCTTGATTCTACCAGTTCTGAATAATATATCAAAACTTGTAGAAATTCCCATTCCGAAGATAAGAGGTTTCATCTTATCAAGGGTTTTTGTAATAGTTGTAATAGCTTCACCATTCTCAAGCATCTCTTGTGCATATAATACGAAAGGTGCCTCACTTGTTGCTGAGAATTCTGTTGGATAAAAATGAACTTTTATTTTGTCTTTTACCTTCTTGTAACCCAATCTCACAGGATCAATCTGATTTGACATGGTTGGTGTCAAATAGACATACAGGACTTCATCATAACCTTCCTTGATGAACTGTTCAAATATTTCTAATGCATCTTGTGGATTAGCTACTGAAGTTTTGGGAACAGGATTCATTTTGTTCATTTTTGAAACAAAAGCCTCATAATCTACCTCAGAGAGTTCCTTCAAATATCCTTCACCTAAATCGATAGAGGGTTCAACAAAGGTGATGTTCTTCTTCTTTGCATATTCCAATGGAACTTGAGATGTTGAATCTGTCATAAGTTTTATCTTCATATAAACCGAATTCAAGAGCATTCAGATATATTTAAGGTTTATCGAACTTCAGAAAAATGAAAAAGTAAATGTGAAAAATTGGAATTACTAGTACCATACTTTCTTTATACCTAGAAAGTATCCTATAATAGAAAAGAACATGTGTATGAAGAATGTTCCTCCTGCTAGAAATACAAAATAAAACCACAGATAATCTCCAAAAGGTATCATTGCAGGTAAAGCTACTGCAAATCCTGTTAGTATATATCCCATTTGATCCCAAGGGAATAGTCCTTTACCTGGCGCTATATCGAATCTTCTTTTGATGAATGAACCGATAAAATCCGCTATATTCGCACCTATAGTAAATAACAATCCTATGTATATTGGATAATTACATGGCATAACATTACCATAAAACCAACCTAATCCAAAAGGATCACCAAAGAAAATAGAGGCTAGAGCACCAAAAACTGTACCAGCAATGGTTCCCGCGATTAATCCTTTCCAGGTCTTATTGTCACCTAAAATTCTTTTACCCTTCCAGGTCTTCCCACCATCAACAGGTTTTCCTCCTCCCCATATACTTGCAAAAGAATTGTTTTGATACATTGGCTGAGCAAAAACAAAAATTGCTAGTACTATGTTGAGACCATAATTGAAATCTGCCATAGGGTATTTGTTCTGGAGAGTTAAATAAAAAGTTTTGTGGAGTATTAATGCAAAAACTATTCGAAGAATATATTCAAATACTGTATCTTTATTGTTATAGCATGATTCGTAACCATTGGTATGCTATTCTTGATTCAAACGAACTAAGTCGCAAAAAAATTCTCTCTGTTAAAAGATTGGGTGAAAAACTTGTATTTTGGAGAGAAAATGATGAAATCAGATGTCTAGTAGACCGATGTGCACATAGAGGAGCTGCTTTAAGTCAAGGGAAGATTATTGATGGTTGCATACAATGTCCGTTTCATGGTTTTGAGTATAACTCAAAGGGTCAATGTGTAAAGATTCCTGCAAAAGGAAAAGACGCTAAAATCCCTGAGTATATCAAAGTTAATGCATATCCTGCAAAAGAATATCTTGATTTTATTTGGATCTTCTGGGGTGAATGGAAAGAACAAAAGGAGTTACCACCCATTCCCACGATAGATGACTTAAATAACAAATTTTCATATCATCAAATAACAGATGATTGGCCAGTACATTATTCTAGAGCTATAGAGAATCAATTAGATGTTATGCATTTACCATTTGTTCATCATAACACAATTGGTAGAGGAAATAGGACTATTGTAGATGGACCTTATACCGAACTGAAAGAGGATAAATTATCGGTATGGGTTGCTAATCGAATGGATGAAAATGGGGTGTCAAAACCAAAGATTAGCAAACCTTCATACAGTTTTCAAGTTCAATTCATTTTTCCCAATCTCTGGCAAAATAGGATATCGGATTCTTTCAGAATTGT
>CAZPXJ010000140.1:4330-5694 GCA_964590855.1 uncultured archaeon | reverse complement strand
AGTAGAGGAAATCGTGTAATAATCAATCAAGATAAAAGAGTTGTAATAACTCAAGATCCCATTAAAAGTGATCTTAAGATGAAAGAAAAACTAGTTCACGGAGATAAGCCTATAATTGATTATCGTAAAAGAAGAAGTGAATTAATAGAGATGAACAATATAAACTAGAATAAATGTTAATTAATCTGTGTTTTCTTTTATATATCAATAAGCATGCTTTTTCCACTATTCTCAGCAAATTAACTCTTGAATTCAAGATTTTATTAATTTCCTTTTTCCACTTCTTCTTATTCCTATATACAAACAGCATAAAGTAAAAATCTTATCTAAAAGCAACATTTAAACCATATCATGTATCATTATAAAAATAATAATTCGCAAATTCTATTAGATAGAAATATTATTAAATGCTCCTGACTATTATATAACTAACATAAAGCAGTCCACAAGGGTGGATTCAGAGGTGTTAATATCTTAATTTTACGTTTGATAAAGAATGCGTAAAACTGTTCTTCAAACGTTCCATCAAGGTAATGATGATCTTTGACTAATCCAGATTGATTGCTAAAAATGCAAGACGTTTGGATTAAAACTATAGATAGAATTGTAACTGAAAGGAGGTGTATCAATTCTGAAATGCAAACATGAATGTACAAGCTGTGGTGAGACTTGGGAATGCTCTGTTCATTATTTTTCGAATTTCCACTACTTTAAAGTAGAAACAAATACTGGCCATTACTGTAACGCTTATTGCCCTACTTGCAATGTAGAAAAGCGAGACGAGGTCGATATACTCTTTGGTAGCCCTCAAAACACTGGCTACACTAAAATACTCAGTAGAGATATAGAAGTAAGCTAACTTCTTATCTCTTCTAGTTTCTCATTTTGATAGTGTAACTATCATTGTGTACAAAACCCTATTGTTTTAGGTTTGCCATTCAAATCTATCAAAAAAGAGGGTTCCTCATGATAAAGAACCAATTCTTTATCTAGACGCAATCTGATAATATAGGTGTCCTTTTCCTTTCCTTTGGCAGGGGCACAAGCAAGAATCTTAGCTGGTACTGCTTGTAAGCCTACAACTAAATGTCTCATTTTTCCTTCTTCAGGCAATTTGGAATAAGGCGCTACTTCCAATTTTACCTCGAGTTCTGATGTAATTGTCCAACTAACACTATTTGATAAGATAAAACCTCTTTCAACATCCTTTGGCAATAGACCCTTTAATGCTAAACCAACTCTCTGCTCAGCATCAGCTGTATTGTGGTTGATATCGTTGATTTGTATAGAGCGAAGAACACTGTTTCTTTTTGAAGGATAAACGTGAAGAGTTTCACCTTTGACAATTGTCCCTGATTTTACTC
>CAZPXJ010000140.1:0-4320 GCA_964590855.1 uncultured archaeon | reverse complement strand
GGAAACACATGATCTATGTCAACTCTTGATTGATTCTCATCGCCCCATTTATAGTCAGGTTTCTCATCGTATTGTTTGAGGATGGTTTCCTTCAATAATGTTAGACTCTCTCCTTTTGAAAGGTCAACATCTAAAATTGGGTAATCTTTGATAATCATATTCTTGAAGAGTTTGCGATAATTTTCTGAAATCTCTTCAGTGTTTACATAATCGCCATCATGAACAACTGCCACAATCCCATTTCTAAATTTTAGTGCATCTAGAAGAATGCCAAATTCTCCAGTGTAAATATCAATTCCTGATGAGGAAATCAAGATGATAGGTACATCAGCCATCAAGATTGTTTGAAACAAAACAAGTGGTTTATCAGGATATCTTATTGGATCTACAACTTCTAGCGCGAACTCCTTATCATATGAATATAAGCATATATCTGAACTTGTAGCTTTCTTTCCCAATTGTTTTGCTAGTTTTTCTCTTAATCCTGGATTACTACCAAGAAGATAAGCACAGATCGTTTTAGTCATTACAAGCTGAATGAAGATAAGAGAGTATAAAAAAATAATTCTAGTTGAGATTAAGAATAAAGAGTAGGATCAATCCATTTTTGTGGGTTTGTTTTTCTTTCTAAGTGGAGTGAATTCCCTAACTTCTTTTAGAGAAAGAAACATGAAACCCAATAGAAATCGCATGATAGTTACAAATACAAGAGCTATTGTAACCGCTAGTCCAAATGAATCTAGCATAACGTTTTGACCAACTAAAGAATGTTCAACAATATTTACAGAAAATACTGTTGGAATATTTGATGATAGGATACCAAATATAATAGTTTTATTCAGAAGCATTTCAGTTACATCAACAAAATACCCTCCAAAAAGTGTCCCAATGAAGTAACTGACCCCTGTTACCATGCTTAAAAATCCGATATATAATCCACTATCTTTCTTTGGAGTAATATCTAAGATATAAGCATTTACTCCTGCAAAACTAAAGCTGAAGAGGCTAGATACTGCAATATGAATTATGTAGAGATGCCATATTTGGGTAGCAAAAATATATCCTAATGGAAACAGAAACAAACCTAAACGGTTCAGGAAAACCATTTTTGTTCTTCCAAATTTATCAGTAACCCTGGATCCTATTAAAACAAAAATAAGAGAGGTAACTGCAAAAATTATTTCTAATATAGCTATTTGAATAGCAGTTGCATGGAGTATGTTAACTTGTTTTAAGCTAAATAATGGCCAAGAAAAAGTCCAAAAGATACCTGCAATTGAATAAAGAATAGTAAATTTCATAAAAGGTTTGTTTTTGATAATTTCCTTGAATCCTTCTTTTAGCGATTTTGTGGTTCTAGCTGAATCAGCACCTTCTCTTAATAATGGTTCTTTCACCTTTCTAAAGGGTAAAACAGCAATTATAGATATTAAGACACCTATTGCTACTGGTATGAAAATGTACTTCTGAAAGTCTATATTTTCTCCAAAAATATAAGTTAGAATAACACCTGTAGTAAGAGTGGCAAGCATACTCCCAAAAGAACCAAACCAAGTGACTCTTCCAGTAAGTTTTCCTCTAACTTTTGCTGGAAAGAGTTCATTCTGCAGGGCTATCCAAGCTGGGTTACCAAAACTACTTAGAATGTTCACTATTGCAGCAATAAGAATGATGAATGCAGGAGCTTTTACAAAGTAAAGAAAAGCATAAGGTATAATCCAAGTTATGGTTGAAATTACGATGAAAGGGATTCTTCTTTTTAGAATATCTGAGAGACGACCGAAAATAGGATCTAAAAACTGTCTAAGTAAATTAGCTATTGCTTGAATCCACCCTAATATTCCAGCTGATGCACCCATTGTTAAGGCTATGAATGAAACAAAAGGACTCACTAGTCCATTTGATATGCTAACTGCTAAGGAACGAGAATAGATTGCAACTGATTCTTCCTTCTTAATATCAGGCAGATCATCAGATTTAGTTTCATCTATTTTAATGATGGTAGATGGAAGATCTTCTAATCTAGAATCAGTCATGAATAATTTGAGTTTTTGTTTTGACACAAAAAGTTTGTGCTACAAATGATACTTGGACATTATAGAAAAAAAAACGAAAAGCTGAAGTTAACTATATTATTCACATCAATACTTATCAGATAGATGCATTTTCACTCATTGAGATGCTTTCTCATGAGAGCGAATTTCTAATCTTTCTGCACCTACGATAAGTAAGAATTCACCAGCTAAACCGGATATAACACCAAAAAGTACACAAATACTACTTTGGTGAGTGAAATAGCAAGATAGAGTTATTGCAATACTTATCATGATAACAACAATATTCCATAAAGCAACCTTCTTAATACTTTTTTTCGCTTTCTGAAAATCTTCAATTACGTTAGACATATAAATCAAAAAGGAAGTTAATCAATTATTTATAATTGTATCTTTAAGTAAATCTAAACAATTATAGCTTCACATCAATAAATATAGATTTTTTTTGTTATCTATAGTTCTGAGATTATAATTATAATTGAGAAGTAATAAGTATAGTTTAAGAGAAAAAAAAAGAAAAGAGAAATAAACTATTAGCGAATTTCAAGACTTTTGTTTCTTTTTTGGTTTGAATAAAGCACTGAACAACATTGACACAAATAATAAAGCAATAATGCTTGTAGTTAGCTGTATTGGAGATTTAGCCGTATCATAGTTATAATCAATTGTAATGGAAAAGATATGATCACTTCTATCTCTTTGACCTGTGAGTTCTATTTTCCAACGAAGATCCTCACCAGAGAAGGAGAATTCATGCAGAACATTGGAAGTTACAGTATCCCAGTGAGCACCACCATCAGCTGATAGATAGTATTCAGTATAATAAGTGGAATAGTCACCAATATCAACTTGGAGAGTTGCTTGTTTAATAGTACTGTTTGCGATAGTATCGATGGTAGTAGATTTTGCTAGAAAAGTTCCAGGAATATAAGTATCTGCAGCGCTTTCAAGTAATGAATACTTTTTACCTACAATCTTTGATGAGAAAGTGAATACATCAAATTACTTAACGCCTTCCGGTTTCTCTGAGGGAACCTATTATTGGAGGGTTCGCGCAATCGATTTTGCAGACAATGTAGGGAGTTGGAGTGATATTTGCTATTTCAAAGTAGATACTAATCCTCCGATTATCCATGCAGTTACTTTTGAACCTACGCTAATGGCTGATGAAGAAATAATGATCTATTGTGATGTTACGGACATTGGAGAAATTCAGTATGTTAAAGCAACTTATAAGGCTGAAGGGGAAGTTGACTGGCTGGTGGATTATGCTACACTCTTTATGGGAAATATCTATAACTTCTCTTTAGGACCATTTGGAATGCCATTTATTGTAAAGTTTTATCTGACAGCAGTAGATACATTAGGTTATGAATCAAACAGCACGATGTATCAGGTGCAATTAGTTCTACCTGTGACTTCCGCAAACCATCCAATAGGCATTTCAAGTGTTCTAGTCTTCCTGTTGAGTTCAATGATGATTCTTTTGATAAAGAAGAAGCAAAATAGAAAGAAACTATGAACCAAAGAAATCGGTTTAGTGTTAATTTCGTTATTCAAACTCAGACCAAAGAAGGAATAATCCATCTAATTTTTTTTGTTATTTCGACATTTATCATTAAAGCTTTGATAAGTATATTACCTAAAAAATCTGTATCACTTTCAGTTTAAAGCTATTTCTTGTGCTGAATAACTCTATTAATTCAAATCGAAACAGTTGTCAGAAATATTTTTAAAGCAGCTATAATCCCATTAGGAGATGAATAAAATCATGATTCATAAAAAACAAGTATTTATTAGTTTAATCATTTTTTCTTTTTTACTATCTAGCATGATTAATACAAACAGCATAATTGGTTCATTAAAGAACAATGATGAAATTGTTTTGGATACTATTTCAGAGGATGCGAAAAACATACTAACCGCAGCGCCTAAACCTTTCTTATCTAAACTCTCCCATGAATTTGGAGGAAAAGTTTATGATATTGCAATAGAGGGAACTTATCTCTATGTTGCAATGGGTTCAGGAGGTTTGAAAATATTCGATTTTAGTGAACCGAGTGATTTAGTGAGTGTAGGAACATACATTAATAGAAGCGTTGGAAATTCGGTCACTGCAGTTGCAATTAGTGGAACCTATGCTTATTTAACCTATAGTTACGAAGATACAGTGGAAATAATCGACATATCCGTACCTACAAATCCTACATATTTAGGAGATGTAAGCATTATTGGCTCTATATCTATGAAAGGAATATTTATTTCT
>CAZPXJ010000139.1:0-8170 GCA_964590855.1 uncultured archaeon | reverse complement strand
GCATGTAAAATCAAAAAAATCCCGGTAATTGAATTACAGAGCGAAGTAATAACAAAATACCATACAGGATATTCCTATGAGAGGAAGGATTTCAAGAAGATAACTTTTCCTGATTATCTTCTAACTTTTGGTGATTATTGGAAAGATTCAGTAAAATATCCAATAGAAAAAGAAAAGATTACAAGTGTCGGCTATCCTGAATTTGAGAGCAAGACAAAGAGATACAAGAATATCAAAAAGAAAAAACAAATCTTATTTATATCCCAAAAAACTATAGGGGCACAGCTTTCCAAATTCGCTGTAGAACTGAGTAAGATTAGGAAGTTTGATTACAAGATTGTATACAAGGTGCATCCCTTAGAAGTGCAAACCTGGTATGAAGATTATCCGTGGTTAGCGGAGAGTAAGATAGAAATTGGAGATGATCAAGGAAAGCATTTGTATAGATTATTTGCAGAATCAGGAGTGCAAATAGGGGTGTATTCAACAGCAATATTTGAGGGATTGAGTTTTGGTGTTAAAACGTTCTTAGTAGATTTACCTGGTATAGATTATATGGAAGACTTATTGGAATGGAAAGTTGCAATTAAGATAAGACGACCAAAAGAATTGTTAGATTATATTGAGAATGGTGAGTGTGAAGATTGTGATCCAGAGATGTTCTTCAAGAGCAATTCCATTCAGAATATATCTGAAGCAATTAGAAAGATAATAGAAACGCACTAGTAATCCAAAACTGTCTTTAAAGGGGAAAAAATTGCTGATATTTCATCCGAAATCATAAGAAATTTACTGTTATGAAAGTGCTGGAAGATACGCTTTCAATAACATGAAAATCCCCAATAATACCGTTATAATGCCGATTGCTGGTTGTAACTTTCTTATCGGTAGATATTTCACCGTTAGTACGGCAAAAGGAACAGAAATTAATGAACCGACTAATAACGACAACAGCAGGTACCAGTATCCACTCGATAGAACAACATTTCCAACTGTCAGATAAATGGTTAATGAAGCAATACAAACTAAAGCTTCTGACAGTGATGTTGAGGCAACTGCTTGTCTAGGATTTCTATCAACAATTATTTGCCCAGAAGAAATAAGTGGCCCATAACCACCTCCTGAAAGACCTTTATTGAACGCAGCGAGTAATCCGATTGCAGATATTTTCCACCATGAAAACTTCCATTTTAATCTAACTAAAACAATAAAACCTACGACGATCACCAAAATTCCAATGTAAGTTTTAACAGCTTTGTCAGGAATATTTATGCCTATAAATGCTGCTACTATACCTCCTATTATCCCAAGAAAACCGAGGATAAATGAAAGTTTAAAATCCTCTGATAGATAAAAACTATGAAAAAAGTCAGTTATTTTGTTTGATTGATTATTAGGGAAATGCTGAGTTTTAGTGATTTGATCAGTGGGGTTCTCAGGACTAGAGAATTTATATGCAAATTTCTTAACACTAGGTTTGGTGCTATTCCTTTTGATTTCAAAAGTTGCATTACCCATTCTATGATGAAGATAGGCAGAACTAAATCCCGAAATAACTTCAGTAAAAAGTACGGCAGGTATTATGATGGTTTTTGGTATACTGAATAAGATCATTATTAAGGGAACTAGTATGGTACCATATCCTCCTCCCAAAGCACTATCGATGTACTCACAGATTAATGCTATGAGAGCAAAAAGAATGTATATACCCAGAGTAAAGATTTGTGCATCACTCATTCTTTACAGATCCTTCGAGCAAAGGAAAAAGATGCAATATAAAAGTTTGGTGTAAAACCAATACCCTTGGAATGCAATACCTGTGGTTTTTCCCTCAATATGTGTTCAAGTGGCATACAAGAAGATTATACATATATGTTCGAAATCCATAAATATTGGTATGAGGCCAAAGTCTTAAATAAACCAAAAACAAGACGAACGTATGAAAGAGATAAACATTGATGAAGTTATCTTCATATCCGAAACTTCTTTGACAATAAGAGAAAGTCGACGAAGAACAACTGTTCCAAAAGAGATAGTTGAAGAATTAGGCCTTAAGAACGGGGACAAATTACGATGGTTGTTATTCGATGATGGTAAGATACTCTTAACAAAAGTGAAGAAGAGAAAATAGTCTGGTTTTTGGAATATAAAACGAAGGCGTCAAAAAAGTGTTACAATATGAAGTATTAAACATCTGGGAGAGTATTCATGATCTTCTAGGTGAATGGATTGAAACCGTTATTTTGGAAGGATGGGATCTTTATAGGAGCCATGTAAAAATAATTTCTATTTCAGAAACTTTGGTGAGTAGAATCGCATTAGCACTGAGTCAAGATTTCCACATTAATGAAGAACAATTGTTGAATTTATCTGATAAATTTCAACCAGTTATTTTCAACTGGATAGATGTTATCCTAAGAATCAGGTGGGATTTCCTTAGAAATACAAGCAAATTATCAGAGTTTAAAATAATTATGTCGAGAGATTTGATTAAGATATTTCTTGATAATGTAGACATTATAAAAGAAGGTAGAAAGTACTAATTGTAATAAGATTCAGCAGATTACAGCAGAAGGATGTAAAGGACTATTATTATTTACATGTGATGTATGCGGAGAAGTAATAACAGAATTTTTTAGAACAGAGTAGTAGAAAAATAAAAGAGAAAAGTAAAAGAGCGCTTATATTGGCTCGTATACTTTTATGGGTTGAATATAACCCAATTGTTCCATTTTATCTAGAACTTTTTGAACACTTTCTTCGATAGATTCTTCATCAGTGTTACAAACAACTTCAGGTGATTGAGGTAATTCATATGGATCATCCACCCCAGTGAAACCTTTGATCTCACCAGCTCGAGCTTTAGCATAAAGACCTTTGAGATCACGTTCCTCACAAGCTTCTAGGGAAGCGTTAACAAATACCTCCATAAAATCTCCTATCCTTTGTCTGATTTCCTCACGTACAGCGCGGTAAGGCGCAATGTTCGCCATCATTGCAATAACGCCATTTCGGCTCATTAAATGACAAACGAAACCTACTCTACGTATGTTTTCATCTCTGTCTTCTTTGCTAAAACCTAATCCTTTGCTAAGATTTTGTCTGATAATATCAGCGTCAAGTCTCTCAACTTTATAACCACGTTTTTTGAGTTCTTCTGCAAGAGCTTTGGAGATTGTTGTTTTTCCTGATCCAGATAAACCAGTAAAGAGCATGGTAACGCCTTTCTGTTCAACAATTTTGCGCTTGTTATTTGCTGAGTCTATGAGTATCATAGCAACTTCAGGACGGGTAAATTCACGAGGTAACATTTCGCTATTGTTTAACATTTCTCTTACTTTAGTTCCAGATAGGAAAACATGGGAATCTTGGGAATGAGGACATGTCCTTTTGGTAACCATCTGTTCACAAAGTTTACAGTAGAAAGCATGTTCAAATTTCATAGGTGTGATTGCTAGTTCCTCTTTGGTAAATTGATCAAAAATCAATTGTGCATCATAAGTTCCGTAATATTTCCCAACACCAGCATGATCTCTTCCAACAATGAAGTGTGAGCATCCGTAGTTTTGTCTGCTAATAGCATGAAGGATAGCTTCTTTTGGTCCAGCATAACGCATGTTTGCAGGATAAACGCCTAAGAATGTACTGTCTTTTGGATAATAATTATTAAGAATAACATTGTAAGTTTCCATTCTAACATGATGCGGAATATCATCTTGTTTGGTTGCACCGACAAGTGGATTGATAAAAAGACCATCAACAATTTCTAGAGCTACTTTATGCAGATGTTCGTGAGCCCTATGGATAGGATTACGAGTTTGAAAAGCCACAACAGTTTTCCAACCTTTTGCAGCAAAGATCTTTCTGGTATCTTTTGGTGTAAATCTATATTCATTAAATAGTTTGTGTGGGAAATCTTCAAAGACAATAATCTCACCGCCTAAATAGACACTACCACTTTGATAAATGGCAGCAACACCTGGGTGCTCACTGTCATCAGTTCCATAAATATTTACGGCTTCAGCTTTCTTGTCTGGAGTGTAAATACTTGATACTTTGAGAATAGCTGTGTGAGTGTCTTCCCATGTCAAAGAAATTTCTTCTCCAACCTTTAATTTGGAAGCAAATTCATCATCAACTTGTAGAGTAATTGGAATTGGCCAAAGTGTTCCATCAACCAATTTCATGTCCTTGAGAATGCTATTGTAATCTTCTTCTCCTGCGAATCCTTTCAAAGGAGAGTAGATACCTGTTGCAATACATTCAAGGTCTGCTAATTCTCTTTCTGTTAATTCTCGTTTGATAAGAGTTTTAGCCTTCTCAACAAGATTATAACGTTCTTCTTCATCTACAATGTATAGGTCTACTAATTTTCCACCGTGGGGAGCAATTAATCCATCTTGTTCAACCATTTTTATTCCTCGATTTTTCAATCATTTCGAAAATTGTTTGTGAAGCAACTTTGGAAATTCCAACTATTGAATCAACAAGAGTGTCTTTTTGATTATAAATAAAACCTTGACCATATTTGTCTGAAACAACTCCACCAGCTTCCTCAACCAGAAGATGACCTGCAGCGATGTCCCATTCATGCTTAGGTCCGAGACTGAAAGTGGCGTCCGCTTTACCTGCAGCTACAAGAGCTAGTTTGTAAGCAATTGACCCAGTAGGAATGACTTCAGCTACTTGTTTGAACTCTTCCCATTCCCCTCTTCTATTCTCAGATCTGCTTGCAACAATTACAGGCTTATTGTTTAAAGTAGAATTCACTTGAATTGGTTCTCCATTAAGAAAAGCACCTTCACCTTTTAAAGCAGAAAATATCTCATCCTTTAATGGATTGAGAACTACTCCAATAACAGGTTGTCCCTTTTCTACTAGAGCTACTGAAATGGCATACTCGGGTATGCTGTCAACGAATTCCCTAGTTCCGTCAATTGGATCTACTATCCAGACCTTGTCTTTGTTTAATCTCTCGGGATTATCCTTAGTCTCTTCAGAAAGCCAACCTATCTCTGGAAATGCTTTGGATAGCTCTTCTTGTAAAATAGAGTTGACTGTCAAATCACCTGTGGTAACGGGGTCATCATGTTCCTTGAATGATTTCTCGAAACCATTCTTGATGATATCAAGCAGTGCAGTTTTGGCTTTGTGTACCGCTTGACAAAGGACATCATGCTCTTTTTGAAATTTGTGTGTCATTGTTACCACAGCTTTACTCTCTCCCACTAATCAAATTATTTAAAATGTTCCATGTAACGTTAAGGATTGGTCTAGTAAATCAAACAAATAACATTCCTCAATAGCATTTTTTCCTTGTTGATTTTTATTCTGATCCCAATAAAATTCCTCTAAGATAGAATCTTGTTTTTCAGTTGTTGTAATGACAAATCGTTGAAGGAGAAAATCCATATCTACTTGAGCTAAAGCTCTACCTTTTTCCATACTCAAAATATTGTATACCTTGTTGAATTCAATAGAATTTAATTGAGTAGTTAGAGCATATAAATTCAAATTTGGGTCAATTGGTGAAATCGTATGACAGTTATTCAAATGATAATAACCTTGATTATCTACAGCAGCTATTATTTTATCTCCTGTTTGTCTGAGAATGATTTTTAGAGACTCAACTTTTTCTTTATTGAATCCTCCTGACCAGAGAATAGAAGGTTGGATATTGATCCAATCGTTTTGATACTCAATATGAAAAGGATGAATTTGACTACTTGAGATAACACCTTCTTTCCAACTAGCTCCTCTGTTAGTTTTACTCACAATATTTCTATTTCCTATTTTAGCTCTGACACCAGTATGCATTGTGACGATTTGTGCAAGTTTAGTTCGAGCCTTTTCTCTCCATTTTTCTACAAACTGTTTGTCTTGTAAATTAAAATACAAATAGAATCGTTTGTATTCACTTTCATGAAAAAGAGCTGGAGAATTGAGAAAATCTTCCCAATCTTCTTTGAGAAAATTCGTTAGTGAAGAAATCCATCTAGTTGGGAAGGGTTTATCCTCCAAATCTCTTGATCCAGATCCCTTCTTCTGCATGAAAGTAATTGTTGGTCTTCCCAAAGTAACTCCTTTGAAGGGCTCAAACCCTAAAACTGTGATGTCTAAAATATTGACTTCCGAAAGCATATATTCTCTTAGGTTGGAATAATATCTACCTAACAGATGGGAATCAGGAGTGATGATTCCAAGAACTCCTCCTTCTTTTAGAAGTTCAATTGATCTCTCAATAAAAACAGGGTAGAGACTAAGTTTATACTGAGCTGACTTGAATCTTTTCCGCAAATAGTCCTTGAATTGAGGTTGGAATTTTTGTGCATTTCTAAGTCCATAAGACATATATGGAGGATTAGAAACAATCAGATCAAATGTACAAATAGCTGGTTGTGTTAGAATTTCAATAGGTTGGAAAGCTGCAATACTAAATATCTCTGATAAGGAATTATCTTCTAGTAGAGAATTTCCAACTTGGAAGTTTCGATCAAGATCTGGTAAATCGAAGTTAGGTAAAACTAGAGAAGAGAAAAGGAGTACACGCAGTTTTTGAATGAACAATGCAAACGAATCCAAATCGAAAGCATATACATTATCTGTTAGGAATTTTAGGAAACTTCTCCGTTTTGAATCATTTAGAGGTTGCAGTTTCTCATAGATTGCGTATAAAATTGCAATTAACAAATTTCCTGTACCTGAAGCGATATCAGCAATTTTGATTGTGGGGAGTACATCTTCGAACTCTTTTATCTGATTATGTCGAATGTAACTGTCAAGAGTTCTATTTGCTATAAACTGGGAAATGTAAGATGGAGTAAAAAACTGTCCCATGCTTTTACTAAAAACGCGGGTTTTTTTGAAGAACGAAAGATGATATGGAGTAACTTTTCTTTTGGAATGAATCTCATTCAAAGACATAGTGTCAGAAGAAAAAATTGTGAAGGAGTCAGAGTCTAAATCAAAACTTTCAGTAAAAGGAGATTCTTCAACTAGCTTAATCAGCTGTGACTCATGATGAGATTCTTTGATGAGATTATGTAGAACAGAAGACCAATATTCATCTGTAAGATTGAAATTTCTCAAAGGATTCAGATAAGGATCTCTAGTTCTCAACGTAATGATATTGAAGGATGAAAATATAAGTTTTATTCAAAAATCAGCAAAAACAGCTGAAAAATTCTCCCGAAAAAAATCTTACCACGTAAAGAAAAGATTGTGTGGTAAGACAGAAAAACTGCTGAGTCGCGCTCTGGAAGTTTTAGAATTCTAAAAAAATTGTTCTGAGGTTGAAGGTTACTCCTCCTATGTCTCAGGTTATTTTACTAGATAGATTTACTATTGAATCTAAGGTTTTGTACGGAAGAATCTAGCGATAGTGATGAAAGATAAAAAAGAAAAAGATCATATAGTCCACGATATTTTCTCGAAAATATCCTTCACTTTCACTTTCAACTAAATCTGGAAGTAACGACAAAAAGCCTTGAAACTTCAACATGTAAGGAGCTTTTCTTTCACTTTCAATGAGGTCTCTCCCGTGTTATAAAGAACGGAGTTCACTTTGATTCAGAGAGACAAATGTCAGAAACTATATTGAAAGACCAATTGACTTGCGCCGAATGCGGAGGAACTGAGTTCAGTTCTGAGGTAACTCGCGGTGATGTGGTGTGCAGATTCTGTGGAGTAGTTGCTGATCGAATCATCGAGGGTTCACACTTCCTAGACAGATCAGATGGCCCAGACGCACGAACTGGTAGTCCAGAAAGTCGCAGAGGACATAGTACCAGCTTCAGAGTATACGATGCCCAAATGGAGCAAAGAGATAAATATAGACGCATGTATAATGCAGAAAATAGTGCATACTGTGCGATAAGTGAAAACAAAGCTAGAATACTCACAATCCTAACTAGACTGGGTCTATCCGAACATTCGAGAAACGATTTAATGTACGAACTCAATAAAGTCTATGCTGCTGAGAAACGCAAAGGAAATAAGGTCACAAACATTTTCTTAATAGCAGCAGCTCTAACTATCAAACATATGAAGAATAAAGGGATTCCTTGTTCAATAAACGATATTGTGAGCATATTCAAAGAACATCACTGTAAATTAAGCGCAAAAGCAGTTAGGGACCATATCATGGCGTCCAACATGAACTATAAGACAA
>CAZPXJ010000138.1:2182-8221 GCA_964590855.1 uncultured archaeon | reverse complement strand
TGATCAATATTCCAATTTTGATAATTAATTTAACTATTTTTTTTTTACTTATTTTAAAAATAGTAGAGAATTTAGGATTTATTTATAATACATATTAATATGTCCGAAATTCAATTCATCAAATTAATAAGATAAATGAAATACTAAACCATTACGAGAAATTGAGATTGGTAGCTCTTCTCAAAGCTCATTCTCTTCACAAAGAGAAGCAAGAGGTAGACATCTCAATCCTTCAAGACAAACAAGAGAGTTTCAACAGATGGAGAGAACAAAGTAAATTAGAGCAACAGAAAGGTTATCTTTAAGGGTGTCATATTTGACGAAAAAGAAAGTTAAATTCAGGGATAGTGAATACATAGTTGAATTGCTATCTAATGGAGACATTAGTATAGATGATGAAGTTTTTTCTGCTGAGATTATACAAGGTATTAATTCGATTTACAAAGTAGATGTAGATGGGGTTAAATTTACAATAGAAGTCCTAAAGGATGAGTTCTTGGTTGATGGAGAAAAAACTGAATTCTCAGTTAAACCATATATCCCTATTCTAAGCAAAAAGATGACACAAGTATCAATGCGTGAGGTAAAAATCTCAGCACCTATTCCTGGAAAAATAACAAAAATACTTGTTAAGGAAGGGCAAACCGTCTCAAAAGATCAAGAACTTTTGATTCTAGAAGCTATGAAAATGCGTAATAGAATATTTTCACCAAATGATGGTAAAGTAGTGATGATTTCAGTTAAAGAAAATGATAATGTTGAACAAGATCAAAAGTTACTTGTTATTCAACCTTAACAAGGAATCAGAATATTTTTGAAGAATTCAACAACATAGTTTTTCATGTTTTCAAAGTGGTTCTTGTTAGAAAAATTGTGATCGGCATTTTCAATGATTTTCATTTCCTTCTCAATATATGAAGGTATCTTGTTGAAGAGATCCTTAACTTGGTCTACAGGTAGAATTTCGTCTTTTGTTCCGGTTATAACCCGTGTTGGACAGTTTATCTTTTTGATGAGTTTTGCTGGATTATATTGAGAAGATTGCAGTTGAAACCATGTTCTCAAATTGACTTCAGGAAAACGCATCTGTTTACTTCTCTTCCAAAGCTGAGATAATCCATCAAAGATTCTCAATTTTGGTACTTTTTCCGTATCATATACTGGAGATCGAATTGCTAAACATCTGATTCTGGAATCTCGTGCTGTATGAGAGATTGCCATAGCTCCCCCGAAACTTTCTCCAAAAATTGCAATACGTGTAGGATCGATTTTTGGATGATGTACTAAATGCGATAAAATTCGATTAATGTTCTCTTGAGAGTAATAATATTCGAAAATCCCAGTACTATTTCTTACTCCTGTATAATCAAAAGCATAGTAAGCAAAACCATTTTCCACAAGGTCTTTAGCAAATCGCTCACCTTCATTTTCAGGTTCAAGACCAGGCATACCATTTAGATGAAGAATTAGAGGCGAAGGAGATTTTGTATCTGGTAGATATAAGACTCCGTTTATTGTTTCATGTCTAAAATTGATATCAGTATGTTCAATCTTCATTTCTTAACCTCTTTCTTGATTTGACAATAACTTACAGTATAATTTTGGAAACTTTTATTGGTAATCTCAAGAGATTCAGGGTCAAAAGGGAGAGTGTCAGCAACTTTAGATGAAAAACCAATTGAGTATGATGATTTCTCTTGGTTTTCTGAAATCTCAATATCATGGAGATTAAGATGTAAACCTTCGCCTAACGCCTTTGATATAGCTTCTTTGATAGTCCAATAGATTGTACCTTTTTTAGCATTTAATGAAATTTCATTTCGCTCTCTTTCGGTAAAAGCTTCTTTATAGAAAGACTCACTTCTTTCCTCAATCCGTTCCAAATCAATACCAATAGGTGTCTTATCAATTGCCGCTATTGCAAAATCTCCAGAATGAGTAATTGATAAATGGAATTCACTTCGTTTCTTTGCTTTGAGATCAAAGAAGTAAGGTTGTCCTTTCTCTTCCTTTCTAATCTCGACATCCTTAATATTGAATTCTTCTTTCTGAATAGAGGAAAATAATTCTTTAGCAGCAATAACACCAGTAAGATACTCCGTTTTTCTTTTATCGTTCTTAATTCCATTGTATCTAGCTTTTTCCTTTGATGTTAAAGAGGAGAAAACTGCCGTTTGATCTGATTGGATATAAGCTGAAATCACTCCTACAGGTATTATACGGAAATTCTCTTGACCAAGTGTTTTTGAGATATTCCAATATTGTAAAGTTTGATCAATCTTTTCTTTTATTTCAGAATTTTCGTTAAAAGAAAGCTGAGTATGGATCATTCCTAAACCATCAAGAACAATAATTAACTTACTTTCTTCATCCAATACTTCAACATCAAAAGTACTATGTGTGGTATTAATTTTTCTAAATTTTGAAACTATATACTTGGGTTCTTTGGTGTTGAAGATGGTCAATGAATCTATTTTTGATGGTAAGGATGTTTTTCCATTTACAATATAATCATATAATCCAGAGGTCTGCAATGCTGCTTCAATTGCCAAGGGATTCAAGATTGTTTTGCTCTTTACTTTTGAGAATAACTTACTCTTGGGTATTTTCACTAATGATACCGCATAATCACCATTCAACTCTTTCAAACTTTCCAATACCTGAAAACTTTTTCCGTGGAAGAAGAAAGAATATATATCTTCTTTAGATAGCAGATTAATTTCTGACTCTTTGATAACACGAGAAGATTTCTTGGATTTTTTCGATCTTTTAAGTTGACCAATTTTTGCCTTAAAATGCTCTATGATTCTCTTCTTACTTGGATCTATTTTTGCTACAAATTCAGAATTTAAGGAAATCTCTTCTAAGTCTGGCTTATATTCAACATACACATCTTTGGCTTGTGTAGGCTGGATCTTCAAAGCTGTGTTAAATTCTATATCTGTTAAAACAGAAGGTTTTCCTTTTTCAATGAAATCAATTGCTTCCGCAAACATCTCAATCCCCATTACTCCTGGAAAGATAGGTGTTTGTTGAATTTGGTGATCTTCTAAGAATAATTCATTTGAAACTGAAATTGACTTTCTTAGTGTGTATCTAGAATTAGAATACTCGAAGCTATCTAACAGAGGATGTTTCTTATCAACAATATCTGATCTAATTTCTGAAAGCTGATCAAAAGGTCCAAGACCACACGACACCACTACTTCGCTACCCAAAGAATTTAGGAATAATCTGACGAAAGTTTCTGTTCCTCCTTCAAGAGGGATTGGATTAATCCCTTGTGATGTTAAGATATCCATAATGGAACCACGTGTTGCCATACCAACTCCACTCCAAGCTGACCAGTCGCAAGCAATAGCAGAAATACCTTTTTGGTTGAGCATCCAACAAAGTCTTGCTAGATAACCGTTAGCAAAAGAATAATCAACTTGACCTCTATTACCATATCTCCCTGCAATAGATGTGAAACATACGACTCGTTTAAGTTTATTCATATCTATTGAATTGAGAATATTCCATATTCCTTGGACTTTAACAGAAACAATCAGATTTGAAAAACCTAGTTTCTTTTTCTTGAAAGCTTTAGATTCTTCAAGCCCTGCGCCATGAACAATTTGAGTTATAGAGGTTTGGAAGTGGTTTTCAACATCTTTTATAGCTTCTTCAACCATTTGTGTATTGGTTACATCTACACTTCTATATTCAGCTTGTATTTTCTTTTTTCGAAGTTTTTCAATATTACTGAAAACTTCTAGATTGAA
Source organism: uncultured archaeon (assembly GCA_964590855.1). GTDB lineage: Archaea > Asgardarchaeota > Heimdallarchaeia > Heimdallarchaeales > Heimdallarchaeaceae > UBA460. The sequence continues at coordinate 4,457 of CAZPXJ010000138.1, read as the reverse complement.
TAAGAATTTATTCCAGTGCTTATCAATGAGAACAGGAGTAATTTTTTCTTCTGTTGTCTTTAATTCTTCGATCATTTGTGTCTTTCTTTGAGCTAAATCTTCTTCCGACCAATTGAGCATCTCAGAGTCTATTTCTGAAATGTCTTCAAGTCCAAATATTGCAACTTTGGTTTTAACAATTGTACTCAAAGCCTCTAAGCATTTGAAAGTTATTCCTCTTCCGCCTCCTGTTATCAGAAGTAAATCATTTTCCCCAATATCAATTTTGGATGATTGTGTAAGATAATCACTGATATCTAAATTAGCTAGAGAGTATCGATGTTTATTATCAAATGCTATTTCTATACGTTTATCCCAGAATTCTATTTCTTGAATTATCTCAGATATATTATTAGAATATACGTGCTTATAATCCATCTCAAACTCTATTCCAAGCGTCTTAACAAATCCTGAAATTCCACCAGAAATAGGATTAGCATTCTGAGTATAACCAAAGTAGTTTTCACTAGAAACAACTATAATTCTCTTCTTTGGAGCTAATTCAAGCTGTTGAAAGAGTGAAAACAGTTTTCCATAAATCTCTTGATCAGTCTTATATGGATCATGACTGATTTCTGGTAATAGTAAAATGAATATATCAAATTCTTTCTCTTGAATAGAAGTAATCTCGTCCTTAATCAAATCATATGAAGTAATTGTAACTTGCTTCTTTGTAAGTTCATCTGTAAGTTTCTTGTGTAAAGAAGAGGTGATATTAACTATAAGAACGGAAGATTCATCAAGTTTAACTTGTTCAGCAGTTTTCTTATTCAGAGGTATTGGAATTGTTATGAGTTGGTCAACTCGAACAGAATCCAATTCTTTCTTAGTATCTTGTACCTCTTCTTTGTTTGTTGAAGCTTCGACAACACTGGTTGTTATTTTCTTATCAGTACTAACAAATTTAGCGACATATTGAGCGATGTCATTGATTGTTCTAAATTCTGCTATACTTACTGTTTCATCTATAGGAAGATTGTATATCTCTCTAATATCGCTGAAGATTTCTGCTTGTTTGATTGTATCAATACCTAAATCCTCTTCTAAATCCATATCAAATTCGATTAATTCTTGTTCATAGCCAGTTGTTTCGGAGATAACTTTCCTAATTCTTTTAGCCATATCGATTTCATTACCTTCAACTTTAGCTGATTGTACAGTTGGGCTAGATGAAACTTCAACACTCTTAACGCTCGATTCAATGTATCCAGCAATTTTCTGAGGAGATGTAAATTCAGCAAGACTTAGTGTTTCATCTAAATCTAAATTCCATTTCTCCCGAAGAATTCCAAATACCTCTGCTTGTTTGACAGTATCTATCCCCAAATCTTCTTCTAGATGCATCTCTGCTTCTATCAAATCTGGTTCATATCCTGTAATCTCAGAAATTATGGAAATAACGCTTGAAAGAATTTCTTTAGAAGCAACCACTCCTTGAGATAAAGCAGGTGTTGATTTTACTTTTGTAGAAGCTGAAGCTTTCTGGGTGATTCTCATCTTCAATACTCTTCCGTCAAGAAATGTACTCGCCATCGAACCACCGAGTTGATTTAACCATTCTTCGTGTAAAATCACATCATATCTATCTTCAAATGTATTAAGTCGGAAAGCTGTAAAAGCAACTTGAGAACCAAAACCAGCTGCTAATCGAATCGCATATTTTACTCTTCTATCTTCTCCATTAGAGAATTTCAATTCGGAGAAGATTGGATCAATTTTATCAATATTAGCTATAGGTGGGATTCTTCCTTTTTCCATCGCTTTGATAGCTACACATTCTTCTATCCCTGCACCCATAGCATGACCTGTAAAACCTTTTGTATTAACAATTGTAATTTTGTTAGAATCCTTTCCAAAAACTCTTCTCAATGCTTCTATCTCTGATTCTGCACTTCCCCCTCTAGCTGGAGTATAGGTTTCGTGAGATACAAACATCCCTTCCTTCGCTAGTTCTTCTCGAGGGATATTGTATTGTTTTTCAATTCGTTCAACAAATGATTGAAAGACTTCAGAAATATGTTTAACGTCGAGTCTTGAACCATGAAATCCACTATTAACAAAAGAGGAACCAAGCAAATCAACTATAGGTTTGACTCCTCGCTGATTATATTTGCTCTCGCTTTCTAAAACTAAAGCAGCAGCTGCAGAACCAATAATTAGACCATGTCTGTCTTTACCAAAGGGGAGAGCAGCATTTTCTATTTCTGCCTGAGTTGTAACTCCACCTGCAACCAGA
>CAZPXJ010000138.1:0-2172 GCA_964590855.1 uncultured archaeon | reverse complement strand
CCAAGGGAGAAGATGTTCACTTGAAGCATCGTCAGCTGCTATAACAATAACTCGTTTACAACGACCTGTTTTTATCCAATCTTCTGCAATTCCAATAGCTTGAGTGGTTGAAGCACATGCAGCATTAACTTGAGTATTAGGACCTTTAGCTTTGATTAATTGTGCGAATTGAGCATGACCCATTGAAAGGACTTTGAATAGAAAATCTCTACTAAATTTCCTTTCATCTCCTAGATGCCTCTGTTCTTGAACTTCTTTGACAAGATTATCGTAACCAGGAAAAGCTGAAGCAAAAATAATTCCCGTTTCTTTTTGGAGAGGTTCAGGTAATGCCCAATTACCTTCAAGAATTTTCCCTGTAGATGTTGTGAATGATGATTTTACTAAAGGTATTCCAGCATCAGTTAATGCATCTAATCCAGCACAGATTGCAAGTTGGAATGTTATATCCAAGGAACCAAGAAGTTTCTCATCTAATCCAAAATCTGTTTTGGGATCAAATTTTCCTAACTGTCCAGCTAAGTTGATAACCTTGGATATATCATCTATTTCTTCAAAAGAAGCAGAACCATCTGCAGATTTTACAAGTCTGTTGATATTCTTATCCAGAATATCCTGCTTGAGTTCATGAACTACAGAATCGATGAAATTCTCTCCTGCCAATATAGCATCAATATTTGCATCATCGAAAACATTTCTGTTTTTTCCAGGAAAGCCTAAACCTACACCTGTAACACCTATCAACTCTGAACTAAGCTCTGAGGATATTTGTTCTATTTCTGATCCTTTCTTATCGCCTATATATGAAGAATATAACTCATAACCAGATTTCAATAGATTTTCCAGATAGTCCTTATTATTTTTTAAGAAGACTTGAAAATCATCTTCTGTAGAGGTTTTGATTTTCTCAAATGCTGATGTATCTATGTTTGTTTTTGTTTGTTTAATCTGACCTTTTGAAAAATCAGCTATTTGATCAATATAGAAATTCTGCAACTGTTTCAATGTATCTTGAATAATCTCAAGTTCATCTTGTTTGGGTAACAAAGTTGTATAAGCAGAAATGTCTGTCTTATCTTTCAGAATATCTTGCACAAAACTGAAGAGAGCTTTCTTAGGACCTATTTCAACAAAGTATCTTGCTCCTGCATTATATAAGTTGTTTATTTCATCTACCCATAGAACTGAAGAACTTATTTGCTCAACTAACAACTTTTGAATCTGTTTTGGGTCTGACGGATATTCTTTTCCTGAAGCATTACTAAATACAGGAATCTGAGGAATTTTGAATTCTATTCTTGCAAGAACTTTTTCCATTTCTTCTTCTACTGATTTGACAATTTTGGAGTGAAAAGCTGTAGATACGTTTAGTCGTTTAGCAGTAATTCCTTTTGATTTGGCTATCTCTAAAATTTGTTCTATACCTTCAATTTCTCCTGAAACAACAGTTTGATTCTTTGAATTGTAGTTAGCTATAGTTACATAGTTGTTCTTTATTTCACTAACAATCTCATTTACTTTATCAATTGACGCTAAAACAGCTGCCATAGCACCAGGTACTGAGTTACCAGCTCTACTCATAGATCTACCTCTTTCTATGACAGCTCTCAAGCCGTCTTCGAAGGTTAAAGCACCAGCGATAACTAATGCTGCATATTCACCTAAACTATGACCTCCAACAAGATCGGGTTTAAGTCCTTCTTCTGCGAGTAAGCTCGCAATTGCTACATCTACTACGTATATTGCAGGTTGAGTAAACTTAGTATCCATCAGCCTTTTCTTATTGGATTCTGCAGAAAGTTTGTCAGATCCAAATACAATTTCTTTGAATCTGTAACTATAATAGTTAAACCAAATCTGTTCAGCTTTTTCAAATAACCCTTTTACAATTTCTGAATTTTCATAAAGCTGCTTAGCCATACCTAAATACTGGCTTCCTTGACCTGTAAACATATAACAAAGCTTAGGTTTTATACTTTGAAGAGATATTGCTTCTTTTTGTTCCATGCTGGAAATAGCTGTTTCAGAAAGAACGGGTGAGTCAACATATTGAATTTTTTCTGGATTATATTCCTCTAAAATGGCGTGATAATTCGTACCTCCGAAACCAAAAGCTGATACACCAACTCTTCCTATCTCATCATGTTTGATATTCCATTTTTTAGTATCAGT
>CAZPXJ010000137.1:0-8261 GCA_964590855.1 uncultured archaeon | reverse complement strand
TTTCGAATTAGCTGAAGAAGCTTGGAGAAGAGGTGGGAAAGTAAAACTAGTTTATGGCTCAACTTACGTTTCACTCCCAAAAACTCTTACTGATACTGTTTTTGCACAATCAGGAGATGAGATGCTTCTAGAAGTCAAGAGCTCATTAGAATCTGAGCAATTTGATATTGTTATTTTAGCCGCTGCCATGAATGATTTCAAACCTAAGGAAATCATTGACAATAAAATTTCTTCTTCTACAAAACTCAATTTGGAGCTAGAACCAGCAGACAAACTAGCTGATATAATTAAAAAAATATCTCCAAATACACAACTTATTCTATTCAAGGCTGAATACAAAAAAACTGATGATGAGCTAAAAGAAGCAGCTTTAAACAGGATGAAACAAGCTAAAGCAGATTATATTGTTGCTAATGACGTCTCAAAAAAAGAGTTTGGGTTTGAGAGTGATAATAATAGAGTTGTAGTTATTGATTCCGAAGAAAATTCTACTTGGATTGAAGGAACAAAAACTAAAGTTGCACAAGAAATTTACAATATACTCAATTAAGAAAAAGAAAAGAAATTAAGAGCCTAGAAAAAATTCTACTCTGCTCTTTTAACATGATGATCGAAATTGAAAGCGCTCTTATATCCCTTATATTTGTCAATAAGGCTTGTAATATGATCTTCTTCTTCGACTTGTTCTTTTAAGAACCATTGGATTAAGAAATTAGAACTGTATTCTTTGAGTTCTGATGCTAATTCATGAAGACCAATGATTTTTTCTGTAATGTATTTCTCATGTGCATAAGCTGCTTCAAGAATTTCTAGTATATTTTCCCAATCTTGTTTCTGTTCGGCTAGTGCTGCATAATGAACAGTTCCACCTCTTTCGAGTATGTGGGTTTTGAATTTCATAGCATGTGCAAACTCTTCTTTGGCTTGTAGCTCAAACCAGAGTGCTAAATTGTTTAAAGCTCTTTCTTCAAACCAAGTTGCCATTCCAAGATAAATATAAGCTGATTCTAATTCTTCTTTAATTTGAATGTTGAAAGCTTCGTTAAGTTTTTCACTAATATTTGCCATTTTTGATTCACTTTTAGTATTAGTCAAGTATCAAATAGCGTTCTTCTTTTTAAGTTTAATCGTTTGTGCATATTTTTCACACACCTTTTTTGTTTAAAGGAAATCTTTTTACATAAAGAATAAAAAAATTAGGTATGGAAGTTGTAAAGAAGACTAAGATCATCTGTCCAAATTGTGGAAATGAAGAGAATATAGAGATGCCAGATTATGTTTGTGTGAGAACATACAAATGCCCAAAATGTGAAGAAGTTTTCAAACCAAAAGAAGGGGATTGTTGTGTGTTCTGTAGCTATGCTGAAGATGATTGTCCTTCTAAACAATCCGAAAAAAATCGTAGTGAGTAATCACATAGGGGGAATTTTCGAAAACCCATATTTGAAATCTTCTGGTAGATGATTTTTGAGATTTTTGAGATTGCTAAACATTACATGAAAATGTCTTAAATCTGGCAGTTCAATTGCGTCATTTAAGGTAACCCATTTGTACTCTGAATGTTCCCAAGACAATTTTACTTCACCTTCAATATATCTACAATAATAAGAGATGAAAACCATCGGAAACTCTTTACCACCTCGATAGAAGAAACCAGTGTCAAGGGGGAGAATTACATCTACAGTCAAACCAGTTTCCTCAGAAACTTCCCGTAAAATAGCTTCAACAGGTGATTCATCAGATTCAAGTCTACCTGTTACAGTCTCCCAGGCTTCAGGCTCGAAATCCTTATCTTTAGTGCGCTTCAGAATTAGGAATTTACTATCCCTTTCAATTACAGCTGCCATACCAACATATACTTGTTTCATGGATTTATTTCAGCAATACTATTTTATTAATCTAATCCAAATTGGATGCAAAAGTTAAAAAATTACATTCCCAAGTGAACAAGTCCAATGAGTAGAAAATCCAAAGATATGGTGATTAAAGATAGCAAGACAACATCAAGTTATTCTCTAGACCAAATTTCTAACAAAGTAATTCATGGAGATGCTTTGGAAGTATTGAAAAAAATCCCAGATGAATCTGTTGATTTAGTATTCATGGATCCACCCTATTTTCTTCAATTACCAAGAAAGCAGCTCAAGAGATGGAATGTAAAGTCCAATGTTGAAGGAGTAGATGATGATTGGGACAAATTTGAATCTTTTGAAGATTATGATAATTTCATATCAACCATTCTAGATGAAGTTAAACGCATTATGAAAGAGAATGCAACCATTTGGATCATTTCTACCTACCATAGCATTTTTCGAATTGGAAAGATATTACAAGACAAAAAATTCTGGCTTATGTCTAATGTAATTTGGACAAAAAGTAACCCAATGCCTAATTGGTTAGGAGTGCGATTTACTAATGCAACTGAAACTCTAATCTGGGCAACTAAAGATAAAGATGTTAAAAAATATATTTTCAAGAAAGATTTAGCAAAGAAATATGGAATTGGGAAAGTTGGTGCTAATGTTTGGCTGATTCCCTTGTGTACAGGTAAAGAACGTTTAAAAGATGAAGATGGAAATAAACTTCATTCTACTCAGAAACCTTTAGATCTTCTGAAAAGAGTTATCGAGATTACTTCGGAAGAAGGGGATATAATTTTTGATCCTATGGCAGGTGTTGGAACAACAGGATATGCTGCTAAAGCATTGAATCGTAATTTCATTATGATTGAAAAAGAGAAGAAGTATGTTGATGGAATAGTAAAGCGATTCGAACATGAGCCTAAAATAAAAGAAAAAGAAGTAAAAAAGATTATTGAGTGATACTATTCTGATTTATACCTATTAAACCACTCAACAATTTTCTCTAATCTATCTTTAATGTGCTTTGGTTTTCCTGATCTACTCAATTCATGTCCTTCTTCAGGATATCTAATTAATTCTGCTTCAACGCCTACTTTGAGTAATGAAGCAAAATATTCCTCACCTTGATGTATAGGAACCCTGAAATCTTGTTCTGAATGAATTATTCTTGTGGGGGTTTTCACCTTATCTACATAAGCTATTGGAGATAATTCCCACATTTGGTTCAAGTCTTCCCAAGGATATGCACCTATTTCGTTTTTCATTAGTTGAGTAACATCTGTAGTTCCCCAAAAACTAACATTGTTGTAGACTCCACGCTGAGGTACAGCAGCTTTGAAACGATTATCATGACCGATAATCCACGCAGTCATATAGCCACCATATGAACCACCTGTAATAAACAAATTGTCAGCATCAACATAACCTCGTTCAACTACTTGGTCTAAACCTTTCAAGATATCTTGTTCAGGTTTGGTTCCCCAGTTTTTGATGATATATCTGAAATCATATCCTCTTCCGCTTGATCCCTGGGGATTACAGTAAAATATTACATAACCTTGTGATGCAAGATATTGATATTCAAACCACATAGAAATCTCATAAGGACTCCAAGTAGCATGAGGACCTCCATGTATTTCAACAACAAGAGGATATTTCTTATTTTCATCAAATTCTGGTGGTTTAACAATCCAACCTTGAATTTCAACATCATCATGACCTTTGTATCTTATCTCTTCAGTCTGAGATATAATTCTGTCTTTGAGGAATTCATCATTAGACTTCCACAATGTCTTCAACTCCTTGTAAACAAAATCATAGGTCTGAAGAATAGATATGTCCTCTTTGGTGGACACATTTAGGACAATCAATCCTTGAGTACTGTCTACATCATAAGAGTAGATTAAGGAGTCTCCACCAAAGATTTTTTCGAGTGATTCTCTTTCGATACTATATCTATATACTGCATTTCTTTCCCATTCATCAGATATGAAATATAAATAAGTAGATTCAGAGTCAAATATAGGAGAAAATGCATGATTATCAATTGTTTCACTTACGTTCTTTTCTAGTTTTGTTGATATATTCAGAAGAACAATTTCTGTATTTTCAGTTGTTGGAAATTCATATTTTATCGTATTGAAAACTAACCAAACACCATCTGGGGAGAGATTGATTCCAGAACCAAAACCATAAGCAAGTTTCAAAATTTTCTCTTCGTTTGATTCGATGTCAATTTCAAGGATTTCATATTCATACAAGTCATTTATTTGTCCCTCTTCTTTATGTTTAACAGCATAAATTTTTTCGTTATTCAAACCAATAAACGGACTGAGATAGTTAAGTGACCCACTAGTTATTCTAGTTGTTTTCTTAGATTCTAAATCAAGTAGGTAAATGAGGCTGTTTCTGTCATCTAAGAACGAGGTTCCTTTTCTGTAAACAAGCTTTGAAACAATACGAGGATCTAGTTTCTCTTTTTCTTTCTCTTCTTCTTTTAGTTTCTTAACTTTAGCATCTATCTCTGAAGGTTTTTCTTTTTTCTCTTCATCCTTCTTATCCTCTTCATCTTGCTCTTCAAGGTTCACTCTATGAGTGAAAGTTATCTTTGTTCCATCAAGTGACCAATTGAATTCATCTACGCCATTCTTCATTTTTGTGAACTGTATTGCTTCTCCTCCATCAACAGGCATGATGAAAATTTGAGGTTTAGCTTTTTCACCACCTCTAGCTGAAAGAAAAGCTATTCGATCCTTCTTTGGTGATAGTTTCATACTCTTATCTTGAGACAATCCACTTGTAAATTGAATTGGGGCTTTATCTTTAATCTTGTAAATTGCAGAATTATATTTGTTTTCTTTTTGATTCATTTTTTGTTCTTCAAATAGGATTGTTTTTTCAGGTAGAATCTTTGTATTCATTATCCTTTTGAATAAAAATAAATCGTCAACTTCAAATTTCTTTTTTTCCATTGAGAAATCACATTGTTAATTTGCCTAACCTTAATATTGCATTTTAATAATGTTTTTATCAATCGATAGTAAGTTTTACTAGGATAGCCTATCTTTTTTGTGTAAATTTTATATACCTCATTCTAATTATATTTGGCTTGAAAAAGAATGGGTTTCATCGAAAGGTATCATAAATTCCTTGAAAGATATAAGATAGTAGTTATAGTTCTCTGGGTGGTAATTCTTGGAGTAAGTGTCTGGTTAGGACCAAGATTCTTGGACGAAACCTCATCAAACTTTGAAGCACCAGAAGATTCACCAAGTGTGATAGCTGATGGAATTTTAGCTGAGGAGTTTCCAGAGTATTTGAATCAAACAAGCGCTGTAATTGTCTTACGTATGGTGGAAGAAAATGTAAGTGTTATAAACTCCTTAACAGATGATTTTTGTTCTGGACTTAAAAATGACATTGATATTTCGGAGTTTAATGTGTATATCGTATCTCTGTTAAACTATTATGTACTTATGGATGCGAATCTAAGCGATTATGCCTCAGCTCTTGTTTCTCCCGAAGAAAGGTCAATGATCATCAATATTGAATTTGAGTATGAAGAAGATAATGGGACCATAGGAGCTTTTGTTCAGTTTCTAAGAGATGAAATAATAAAACTCCAAACAACTGATGATTTTAATGCTTACTTAACTGGATTTTACGTCATGTATATTGACATGCAGGCTGCAACTGAAGAGGACCTAACAAAGATGGACATGATAGTCTTACCTATTGCGTTAGTAGTACTTGCTTTTGTGCTTAGAAGCCTTAAACTGATGATTATTCCCATATCTTCTATGGGAATTAGCATTTTAGCATCTTTTCTTATAATGTATCCTCTAGCTCTAACATGGGATATATTCTCCTTTGTTCCTAGTATAATGATGTCTCTGGTGATTGCACTCTCAATTGATTATTCCTTGTTTCTACTTACAAGATACAGAGAGGAAATATTGAAGAAAAAATCAGTCTCTGAAGCAGTTTTAGTAATGAACAAAAATGCTGGTCACACAATAACTGTTTCTGGTTTGATTCTAGTAGTTTGTTATCTGGGGCTCATATTCTTTCCATTACAGCTTCTCTCAACTATAGGTTTAGGTGCAGCTATTACCATCATAATTACATTAGGTGTGAATCTTTCGTTAACGCCTGCTCTTCTATTAACATTTGAGAAATTTTTCAGTAAATTTACTTTGTATAAAAAACTGAGACGAAAGAAAAAGAATGAAGAAACAGATATTAAGAAGCGGGAAATAGCTGATCAGCTGAAGAGTGTATGGTTCAAAGTAGGGAAGTTCTCAACCAGGTATGCACCATTCCTTATCATAGCAATTATCGCTATAGCTATCCCTGTGTCAATCCAAGTCTTCAAATTTCAACGATCAATAGATTTTCTCCAAATTCTTCCGAGGGGATCAGATTCAGATTTAGCTTATCAAGCTTTCAAAGAAGATTTCAGCCCTGGTCAAATGTTACCTTTTCATCTCATCATAAAAACTAACCAACCTGATGGGATACTATCAACAGGGTTCTTTAGTAATGCAAGTTTGATTCTGGAAAAACTGGTGACGGAGACGGATGTGGAAATTGAGAGTTTTACGTCCATAGTATGTCTAGCGGGAACGTATATCCCTTACGCTATTGCAAGAAAATTCTTGAACGACTCTTATGTAGAATACCATTCAGCAGAAGCAACTATGTATAGAGAGATCTATAAAATGAATGTAAATTCAGACAATTCTACCACAACTATTAGTATCAACACACCTTTTGATCCTTGGGGAGATAAAGCTGAAGAGTGGGTCAAAGCAACCCGCAATATCATAGATGAAGTCCAAGAAAGTTATGGATATGATATTTATCTAGCAGCTGGTTCAGCTTTCATGATAGATGCAATAGATGCGGTCTATGAACTATTCCCAATCATGATTGTGGTAACTGTATTGGTTGTGTATATAGTAATAGCTCTGATGTTTCGCTCAGTATTCATACCGTTGAGACTGATTTTAACCATAGGGTTGACTTTATCCTGGATTTATGGTCTAAGTATCTTAGTATTTGAAACGGCAGCTTTCCATTCAATAATTCCAGCATTGCAAAGAGTAACGGCTCTTTACTGGCTTGTACCGATAATGGCATTCACTATTCTAATTGGGCTCGGGTTAGATTACGATATCTTTCTCTTATCTAGAATTTCTGAGTTCAGAGACAAAGGATTCTCTGAAAGAGCTTCGATTCATAAAGGATTATACAAAACGGGAAATGTCATTTCCTATGCAGGGATAATCATGGCAATAGCTTTCAGTGGATTGATGCTTTCCAAAGAGATGGTTCTCAACCAATTTGGTTTCATGTTGTGTATAGCAGTGTTAATTGACACTTTTATTATTCGAACTATTCTTGTCCCAGCAATAATGGCTCTCGCAGAAAAATGGAACTGGTGGCCAAAGAAAGTTCCTGAACCAACAAAAACAGAGATGGATATTGAATAATATCCTTAGTTTTTTTATATTTTATCACATTTTTACATTTTATTTTCAATATAGATATTTAAGGTAAAAGGTATTTTAAGCTAAAGCAGCTTAATAGGTGATCTTCATTCCAGAAATTGATATAGAATCTAATAGTAATTTCTCAAATTTAGTTGAAGTACTTTGTAGTGAAACCGAAGATTTCGTTTTTATAATGGATAAAAATTGTAGAATAGTTTTCGCAAATCAATCTGTAACAGAACAATTGGGTTATGAGATAACCGATTTAAATAAAATGAAATTAGAAGATCTATTTAGTCCAAAATATAAAGAGTTTTTTAAAGATTTTGAGAATCTTTTTCCTAAAGAAGGATACTTACGAGTAGATCTCGAGTTTGCTGATAGAAATGGTGAACTCATTCATACTAGAAGTAGAAATTCAATTGTTTGTGATTCAAATAATGAACATAGATTCCTTGTCTCAATTAACAAAAATATAGAAAAGGAGAAATCTATTAAGGAAGCAATTTTGAAGGATAGGTTGTTTCTAGAAGCAATTTTGGACATAACAGAAGCCTTAGTTTTTGTTCTAAATACAAGGGGAGAAATTGTAAGGTTCAATAATTCGTGCAAAAAACTCACAGGGTATAGCAGAAGTGAAGTATTAGGAAAAGAGTTTTGGGACTATCTAATTCCTGAGGATGAACAGGATCAAGTTCGTGAGGTTTTTGAAAGTCAGGTCAAAAGTGGTTTTCCCCTACATCAAATCAGCCATTGGAAAACAAATACAGGTGAGAAAAGACTCATAGAGTGGAGCAATACTATTCTTGAAGATGAGGATGGGAATATAGAATATTTTATAGGTTCAGGAATTGACATCACATAAAGAGCAAGAACTGAAAAGAGACTAAAACTTAAGGCAGAT
>CAZPXJ010000136.1:0-8332 GCA_964590855.1 uncultured archaeon | reverse complement strand
ATGACATTATCAAAGCTAATCCAAATCTACTTTAGATTATTTTAAAACTGAAATAGTCTATTTATCCATTATTTTAGGTAGAATAAGAATAGAAGTGAACAAGAAAGTAGAAAAATAGAAAAAGGATTAGAAGAAGGTTGGTTCTCCTTCAAACTCTCTTTTTGGTGGTTCCATTTTAGCAGTTTCTTCAACAGAAAGAATCTCTATTAGGTCATAAATAGATGTGCCCATACCCATTTTCTCAGCAAACTGAACGGTCTCATAGGGATCCTTGTAGGGTCCATGAACGCGAGTGAAAGGATGAAGGTCCTCGTCAGGATTAAGGTTGACGTGTTTGAACATAGGGGGGATGTTCTGAACTAGAAGCCCTTCTTTCTTGACTAAATCAAGAGTAGCGGTTTCGATAGCAACAATATCTTTACTACCAACAACACCAATGTCATTAACGATAGGAAGCTGACCAATGCCAAAACAGTCACAATAGGTTGTGATTTGATTGAGCAAATTAATGTACATGATTTTAGCTGGATCAAAAGTTTCAAGCACTTTTTGTGTTGCTATAGCCATTATTTCCTGGAATTTGGTATAACTCTCTCGTGGTAACTTAACTGCGCCTAATCCACCATCTACTTGTAAACAAGTCATACATTGTCTGCAATCATGATAATTTCTTCTTAGAACATCCTTTTCTTCATTGTAACTTAAAGCTCCATATGGACAAGATTCTACTAATTTCTTTGCCAATTCTGGGTTTCCTTTTGCCTTATCCCAGTATTCATCTATTGCAGAAGCTCCATGAATCTTTTGCCAACGAGTTGGTCCTGAATATCCTCCTAATGCTAGGTTCTTTATTGCTCCTCCATATCCACATGCTCCATGACCTTTAGCGTGAGAAAAGTCTACCAATACATCCGCATCGACAAGAGCTCCTGCCATATCCAGTGTATCTATTCCTTCGTAATTTATTTCAACTGTTTTAGTGTATCCATCTTTTACTCCTGCTATGGGTATTATTGGACAACCACATGTTTCTTGTGTGTATCCTCTATTTACAGCATTGTATACACTTGTTGGGTTGTCTGTGACAAAAGGATATCCTCCTCTTTTTTTTATTGCCAAGACTAGTCTTCTAACAAAGAAAACTGGAATGGTTTGATAACCGTCATTGAAACCTAAATGCATCTTGACTGCTACCTTGTCTTTTTTCTCTATTTTTGTTTCATCCAAAAGTAATTCCACAATTTTATCAAACTTTACAGCAAAGGAAGCAAAAGCAGCGCTTCTTCCATGCTGAAAAGAACCGAAGTAAACTTTAGCTTTTTCTGAACTCATAAGTGTGCGTAAACTCAAACTTATTTTAAAGTTATTGCGATAAAGTTTTTACTTAAACGAGATTCTGTTTAAGTATCACAAAGCAGATGGACCATATGCAGAAAAATGCATGGATTAAGGGAAAAACCTGTGTGATAACAGGATCTAATGCGGGCATAGGTAAAGAAACAGCTAGAAAGCTAGCAGCTCTGGAAGCACATGTGATATTGGCTTGTCGTAATCCAGAAAAGGGGGAAGAAGCAAGGAAGGAGATTATTGAAACAACTAACAACCAGAATGTAGAACTTTTAATCTGCAATTTAGCTTCGCTGAAAGATGTAAGGAGATTCTCAGAAGAGTTTCTTGCGAATTATTCCACTCTTCATGTTCTAATCAATAATGCTGGTGTATTCAAAATGAAAAGAGAAGTTTCTGAGGATGGGTATGAATTGACCTTCGCTGTAAACTATCTTGCTCATTTCTTCCTAACGCAACTCTTACTCCCTCTTTTGAAAAGAAGTTCTCCTGCAAGAATAATAAATCTCTCCTCAGATATACACAAATTCTACAAAATCAAACTCAAGAATCCTCTCCTTGAGAAAAGATTTAGTGGACAACAAGCATACAGTAATTCCAAAACTGCTATGGTTTTGTTTACTAATAAGCTTGTAAGAGAGTTGGAAGGAACTGATGTTTCGGTTTTTACGGTCAATCCTGGTCATGTTAAAACACAGTTAACAACAGATGGACTCCCCAAATGGTTTAGGACAATATCTGATTTTATTCCCAGTAAAAGAACTCCTGCAATAGGTGCTGAATCTTCTGTCTTTGCAGCTGTTTCTCCTAGTCTAGAAGGACTTACAGGGTTTTACTTTACTGACTGTAAGGAATCGAAAACTGCTAAACTGACTAAGGATATTCAGAAACAAGATGATCTTTGGATATTAAGTAATAGGCTAATTAAGGAAGCATTAGAGACATAGGTGTGTTGTAGTTTGGAACAATAAGAAAAATAGTTTCTAAAATCTGAAAAGTTTTTTAGCATTTCCCATCACTCTATTAGCAACAGATTCGATTTTTAACTCTTTTAACTTCGCAATTTCTGAAGCAATTAAAACGACATCTTCTGGTAGAATGAATCTTTTAGGAGTTCGAATCAGATGATAAGGAGCATCAGTTTCAGTAAGAATTTTTTCTAACGGTGTGATCTCAATAATCTTCCTTAATACTTCGATTGTAATATGCGAATATCCAAAAGAGAAGTAAAATCCCATATCTAGTAATTCTAAAACTACATCTTCCTTTGTTATATAACCATGAATCTGCCCACTAACATCTTGAGCTCGTTCTTGTTTGATAATATCTAAAATATCGTTGTCATCTCCAAATCCTTCATGAACAACGATTGGAATGTCAAGTTCTTTAGCTATTCTGATTTGTTCTCTAAACAATTCTTGTTGATTTTTCATTAGGATTCTTCTTTCATTCTTATCCATGTTTTCAAATCCATGAGTATAATCCAATCCTATTTCCCCTATTGCATGTGGAACTCTTCTATCAATTTCATCTCTCAAGAGCGAGATCATTGTAGCATGATTTTCTAAAGCATTATTTCTAGAAATGCCAAGTATATGTACTGTGTTATTAATTTCAAGCTGTTTTTCATAACTTGGAAAATCTCTTGGGTTGCTTATTACCCCTACAAAATGACTAACGTCTTGTTCCTTTGCGTTAGAAATCATTCCATTAATGAATTTCTGCGTAGGAACAGGAATTTCCCCAACGATATCCTCACCAACTGCTTCCTTAGGAATTGGACTAAAAAATAGATGTACATGACAATCGATAAACATTTTAGCCAATTGATTTTGCTTTCGATACTTATAAAATCTCAGTTGAAAAAAGACCTTAACTTTAAACACGAAGTAAATAAAATTAATAAACATTCAACATATTTTTGTTTCTAACAAAGTAGGTCGTACTTATGCCTAAGCCTTATGCAGTCATTATGGAAGAGATTAAGAGTGCTCTGAAAGGAAAATATGGAGAAGAAAGGGCAAAAGAAATTAGACGTTTGCTGAAAGAAATTACCTGGGAAGTAGGAGACTACAAGAGAATCAAAGATAAATTGAGACAAGAATTATCTGAAATTGAGGTAATGGAAAAAGCAAAAAAAGCCTCTAGAAGAAGCTCAATAACTAAGAAAGAAACTCCACAATTTCTTGTGATCGGTGTGACTAATAGCGGTAAAAGCACTTTGATAAATAATCTGTGTGGAACAGAAATACCCGTTGCAGAATATGAATACACAACTACAGAACCACAATTTGGTGCTATGGTGCATGAGGGAATAAAATTCCAACTAGTAGAACTTCCAGCAATTAGTGAAGGGGGATGGATTTATGATAAATCTACTTTAGGTATGGTGTATTCCACAGATTGTTTAATAATAGTAGGAAGATCATTTGAGGATTTTTCAGTAGTATTAAGAGAGTTAGAAGAACAGAATATCGAGCTTATACCCAAGAGGTTGGGAGGTGGATTTGCACAAACAAGTCCAAGGACAATTCCAACAATTTTAGTTAAAGAAGAAAATCTTGGTCTAATATCCCATAATAGTTTGAAGAACGTAGCTTCCAATAATATTACTGAAATAAAGAGAGCAATGTTTGAGACTATTAATTCTACAAGAGTTTACACAATGAACTCTTTTAACGAAATAGAAGATGTGCCTGTAGTGTTTTACCAAGAAACTCTAATTGTGAAGGATGTTGTAAACAAGATCAACAAGAGCAAAATGGATGTTTTCAAAGATGCTGTGGTACTAGAGGGTGGACCTAACGGTAGAAGAAAGAGAGTAGGTATAACTTACGAACTAAAAGATAAAGACGTAATCCACTTAACATTCAAAAAATAGAAGAAAAGGAGTAAAACTACTCCAATTTTGAACCGCAACTTTCACAGAATTTTGAACCAGCAGGTGGTTTGTGACCACAATAAGGGCAGAAGCTAACTTCTGCAGAAGGGAAGATAACCTCAGCTTGTTTCTTAGGTAAGGGTGATTCGAATTCTGCAGATCTGTCGTATGTTACCTCTTCGCCGAAATTAATTGCTCCACTTTCGCCATCGTAACTATATTGAATACCTTTTCTGGTACGAAGGTCAACAAGGATACGAAGCATGTTATTAGGCTTAATACCAGTTTCTAGAGCTAGATTCTCAAGAGAAATTGTACCTTTACGGTTCAATGTAGCACCATAAACTGTGTCTCTCATTCTTTTATCCCAGTAGAGAGCACTAAACCCTCCAATGAAAATGAAGAATGCGGGAATGAATAACCAATAACCCCACCATCTTAAGCCGATGAAGTCAATGTTGTAAGCATCAAAGACTAGAGACAAAATTCCTACAATAGTGAAAACTATAGCAGTCCCAAAAGTGGACATGTTACCTGTGTAATTCTTTTTGTAATAATATCTATTGTCAGACATAGTATAACCACAAGTAGAGTAAAGCACGGATTCTTTTAAACTTAAGCATTTGCAGAAAAGGAATTCATGATAATAGGTTAAATCATAAGAGTTTTTTCAACTCTTTAAGATTGAACTCAAAATGCTTTCCTTGAGAGTGTTTTGTAAATCCTATCTCTCTATTCAGATTCTCCATTATAGGGTGTTCGAAATAAATGAATATTTTTTGTACTTCTGGTAAGCTATCTCTGATGTACAGTAACATTTCTGATTTGAGAATGTCTTTGATTTTCGTCTCCCTATAATTGGATTTTATCGCTGCTAAGGTTTCGTTTATCCTTTCAAGGGAATCAAGCTGATATCTCAAATTGGAGAGAGCAATTATGTCTCCATTGTTATCCTTCACAAGAAAATGTAACCATTTTGTTTGATCAGCTTCTAGTTGAGTTTCAAAATCTCTAAGTCTCTCTGGAGTGATTCTATCCTCTTGTGGAATTTCATTAAAGGGTTTTTCGTGTCGGAACTCAGAAAAAGCTTCAGAATAATCTTTGATTATTGTTTCAGGGATTTTATCAAATACTTCTACTTTGAAGTCGCTAAAATCTTTCAAAGCATCATCTTTAAGTTGTTGAATTGTATTCCAATTAATATCATCAAAGTAAAGTCGGTTCTCCTCAGCTTCAAAAGTAACCTTTCCACCAAGCTTTTCACAGAAAGAAATACTCTCTTTTAGGGGAGTTGCTCCAGTGAGTTCTAGTGACTCAACATACTCAAATTCAGTTGCTTTGGCTACAATGGTTCTTAATATCTGTGTTCCTAAATTCATTCTTCTATGGTTCTTTGAAACATTCATCCAAAATTGGCCTTTATGTTTCCTTTCTTCAAAAAAAGGAGATTCGGGGTTTTCAATAAGTAAGTCACAAGAACCAACTAGTTCTTCTTCTTTGAAAGCAAGCCAGGAAAAGGAAAGTTTATTGGGTACAGGCTCGAAGAAATGCTGTCTCATACTAGCTTCTGAAGGTAAAGGTTCAGAAGGATGCAGTTCTTTCCAAATTGAGTGAATGAAAACAAAGTATTGATCAACTAAAAAATCAGAAATAGATTCCTTATCAAAAACTCTTATTACAAAGTCTTGTGTGCTTTTTACCATTGTTATCAACTTTAATGAGAAATCATAATCAAGCATTTATAATCATATATCACAGTTTGTATACAAAAAACAATATTAAATGTGTGTTAGAACGGAAAAGAAAGGGATAAGAAGAAAAAGAATTGGAGCCCAGGGCGTGACTTGAACACGCGACAACAGGATCTTCAGTCCTGCGCTCTCCCAGCTAAGCTACCTAGGCACCTATGTTCTAAATCTTGTGTTCTTACTTATAATAAAAGTTTTTTGATAAGAAGAAAGAAGAAATCTTACCTCTAACTTGATATTTTTCCTTTTGTGTTTTTAAGTCCAAATTTTGTTATTAATCTGAAGCTAGCTACTTATTCTGTTAGGTGGCTTAAGCAATATTCCACATTCATCCCATTGTTTCTAAGGCTAGCTTCCCCTTTCCTTCCTTTCAGTTGAACAATTTCCTACCTACTTCTCAAGAAAAACTTTGAAAATATGTCGCGTGTTCAGGCATAACACTTGAAAGAATGTAATGGAGCTAGCTGAATTAGCAAATCTTTCAACGTGGTAAGTTTAAGAAATGAAAACCATAACTAGCTCCACTTCTACCTCTCTCTACTCATATTAAAACCTATTCTAAATTTGATATTTAAGATATTTTTTTGATTTTGTCATCAAATAATCTATCTCTTTTTATAATCAAATCTCTTTAATCTAGTACTTTCAACGTGGTGAAAGAAATGTTAAAAACAAACGTAAATAAATTGATTAAGAGAATAAGTGCTCTAGTAGTTCTTACTCTCTTTGTGACTCTAACTCTGAACTCTTCCAACAATGTTCGTGCTATTCCAGGAGAAATGGTAGCTGGAGAAGTGACTTGTGGTAGTTCAGCAGTTCAGAATGCTTTAGTGAGCTTAATTGTGGACGAATCTGTAGAGGATACAGATTATACCGATGCTAATGGTGACTATCTTCTCGTATATAGAACAATATTAACAGAAACCATAGATTGTACAATTAAGGTAGAAAAAAGTGGTTATACAACCATTTATCGCGAATCGTATCTTTATCCTGATGTGACAACAGAATTGGATATTGAATGGGAAGTTACACAAACTTGCAATGGGTATGTTTATGACCATAAAGAAATGACTTTATCAAGTGCAACAGTCAAACTAATAGATGGGACTACAGTTCTGGATTCTGATACAACAGATGCTAATGGATACTATTCCTTTTCAGAAGATGTTCAAGAGAACCTTTACTGCAAAATTCAGGTAGAGAAAACAGGATGGGAAACTAAGTACATAAATATCTACTGTAGTGATCAGACAACTTCCTATACCTTCAGAATAGCTTACAATAGTGCAAACAAAATTGCAGTGTTTTTCTACGCAACAGATGCTGTAGTTGATACTGACATTGAATCTTATGGAAACCAGTTGATAAATGATGAAGGTTTCGATACGGTAATGTACTATGAAGATGAAGAGAATTGGGAAACCGTAATAACAACAGACGTTGATAGCAATGAAACTTCTCTTGATTTTGTTTTCATTCATATATCAGGTCATGGATATTATGATTCAAACGAGGATGATTCTTATCTTATTACAGATCCCGTCTCAGAAACAAGAATGTGGTCAGATGATTTAGCTTATCGTTTAAGTTTTCTTGAATCTAACAATATCTTTGTTCTGATTACTTCTTGTTATGCAGGTGGGTTTGAAGATGATTTGAAGGGAACTGGAGTGTTTGTAATCACGGAATCAAATTCATCCAGTCCAGCTTATGCTTTAGATCCTGTTCCAGCAGAGAGTGCTTTTTCGTATTATTTCTATGATGGGTTGGATTCTGATTATTCAGACACAGTAGCATACAACTATGCTAAATCTCACACAGAAACATATTATGAAGAAGAAATAGAGGGAACAGGCAGTGATGCTGGTCCTCAATATATTCTCAAGAATGATCAACTCCTCTATACTTGGTTTGAATGGTAGTGAAATGAAACCATCACTTTTTCTTTTTTTCTTTCTGAGAATGGAAAGATATATATTTACAGAAATTCATAACGAAAGAGACGGTCAGAAATAGCATGGAAGAGAAATCTAGAAAACTAAGGACTAGGATATTCAATTACACTTCTCGAATAGTACAAACATCAGGTTTTCTTGCAGCTTCAGCATGGGTATATGCACCTATCGTTGCAAATATACTTTTAATCATGGCTTTATGGATGGCACCAATTGCTTTTACATCACATTACTTATTCAAAATCTTCGGTAACTATGCAGATTGGTTGTGGAATTTGATCAATCTTATGGATGAAGGTTATACGTCTAGAGTTATTGTGTTGTTAGTATTTGAAGTGATACTGATAATTATAGGAGCAACTTTATTTTTGTGGGGATTTATCCATATTGTAGTAAAC
>CAZPXJ010000135.1:0-8338 GCA_964590855.1 uncultured archaeon | reverse complement strand
ATGAAGTACATATTGCAACAGGGGCATTTGGGTCCAACTTATACTTCATACTAAAGAGACTTCAAAGATTTGTAAAAGATAAACTTCAATTCATTGGTTGTTCAGCTACTATAGGGAATGCCAAGGAGTTCACACAACAGCTATTTGATCGAGATGTAACTGAAATAAGCATTCAAGAGGCAAGAAAAGCACCAACTCATCTATTAATTACTATACCTTGGAAAGTTAGCCAATATACAATAACATCAGAGATTACTCGACAACTTGTGAATGCTGGACACAAAACTCTTTGTTTTCAAAACAGTCATAAAAACGCTGAAATTATCAACTTACTTTTGAGGTCAGCAAGAATTAAATCTTCTGTACATAGAGCTGGTTTAACAAAAGAATACCGAGACAAAATAGAAACACGATTTAGAAACGGAGATGTGGATGCACTTGTATCAACTCCTACTTTAGAGCTTGGAATTGATATTGGTGATGTAGACGGTGTTGTCTCTTCAATAGTGGATATAACCAGTTTTACTCAACGCCTAGGACGGGCAGGAAGAAAAGGGCAAGAATCTGTAGGCTTTCTTGTATTGAGAAACGATGATCCTATAAGTACTTTTTATTGCGTTTATCCAGATTCATACTTCGATGATATAAGACGAGGTTATGTTGAACCACGCAACGAAATTGTTTCTTATTATCAACTTTTAGCTGCTGTTTTGGAGAAAAACATCGAAGATAATGAATTCAAAATTCACGAAGATATGCTTGAAAAACTTCAGCAAGAATCTCTTATAAGAAAAACTGATTCAGGCTCATATAGAGTTCAATCAAGAGCTGAAGTAGTTCGGCGCTTACAATCCTATTCAATTAGGGGGATGGGTGATAATCTTGTTCTAAAAGATGAAGAAGGTAGACGAATGGGTGAAAGGTCAATGCCTATGGCTGCAAGAGAAATACATCCTGGTGCAATTTATTTACATGGGGGCAAGCACTTTAAGGTATCCTCTTTCAAATATAACCCCAAATTTGGTGGTGGTGAAATAACTCTTCAATCTATTCAACCAATTAATCATAAGACAACAGCTAATAGATTTGCAATACCTACTATTCTGAGAATCAACGAAAGAAAGGAGGTACTGGGGTCAGAAGTCATTTATTGTGACCTACAGATAACAGAACATGTAACAGGTTACAAAGTATCCGACATTTTTACGAATAAACTTCTAGAAGAGAAGGACTTTGATGAACCGATAATCTATACTTTTACAACAAAAGGATTCATGTTCACAATGCCACGTCCAACAAACATGATTAATGAACTTCAACAGATTTCTGAAGACTTGATCTTGAATGGCACTTTTCACGCTGTAGAACATGTGGTGATTGAATCAAGTTCCATGCTTACAGGAGGCGGTAGTTCAGAAATTGGGGGAATATCTATGGGAAATTCTGGAGCTATTTTTGTATATGATGGAGCTAAAGGTGGAAGTGGTCTTTCTAAATTGCTCTATGATAGACTGGAGGAGGGTTTTCAAAGATCACTGAAAATTCTAAAGAACTGTAAGTGTTCAACAGCTGATGGTTGCCCTCGTTGTACCTACTCTTACCAATGTGGTAACAATAATCAACCGTTAAACAAACTTGGCGCAATTGAATCTTTGGAACAACTTGGAAAATTAAAATTGAAAGTAGTCGAAAATTACAATGATTATGAATCATATGTGTGATTTTTCTCAAATTTCAAACTAAGTGTAATACCACAGATATGTTTACAATCTTATCTCTGTCTCATGTGCTTTTATGTTACATTTAAGCTGTTGTGATTTAATGATGAGATTGGATTACGATTCCGAAGAGTTTGTTGATATCGCTCTTAATTGTATTTTTCCTTCAAGTGAGGAAATAGATGGCGAGATTCTTAAAGAAATAACCATTTTTCTTGAGGAGAGCGAAAATCATGTTTCTCCGGAAGATGCCGAGATTGTTAGAGGAGAAGTGAGAAAGGCTTTAATCCATTTCAAGAATCGACCATATTTATACAACACCCGTAAGAAAATGGAAGAGCTTCTGAAATCAAATGATAATTGGAAAAGATTTATTGTCTCTCCAAATTCCTTTGTTACTGAATTTCGAGAAGCTGGATTAAACAACGAAGAAATAGATTTGTTGCGAGCATCGTTGAAAACAGCTAAGCAATCATACAGTGTGATGAAGAACATACCTCTTCCACGTACAGTATGAATCTGGACATTTAATAATCAAGTTTTAATACTCTAAGAAAAATCTTTATTAGGTTTGACCTTGGAATTGTTTAGAGATTATATGTCATTCAAAGAGTATTCTTGGTGGGCATAATGCAGAAAGAAGATTTACTTGATATATTAGCTAATCATCTTTTTAGTAACTCCAATCTTAATGAAAAAATGTTAAGTGACAAAATTCAAATTACTCAAAAAGAAATCAAAGAATTCTTCTCGCGTTTACCAGAAAATCAAGGGTTTATTAAAGATGGTAGTACAATTTACTTTGCTCATGAAATAATTAGGGAAAATCTCGACGATATAAATGATTCTTTTTGGAATTGGTTTCTTAGATGCGTTCCCAGCTATAGCACTTTAGCTTGGGAAGAGGGATCTGCGGTTGCTGATACTTCCAGAATCAAGATAATTCCAAATAAAACCTCTACAAAGAGCATGATTCAGACTTTTACTGCAAGAATTCTTATCTTAGGAGAAGAGAAAACAGGCAAACAATCTTATGTATATGCTCTATCAGGTGATACATTAAATAGACCCGCTCCTGGTGTATTTTCAGGAAAAATATCAAGGTCATTAGATGAATTTGAAACTGACTTTGAAAGTATTATTCTAGATATTCCCCCGGATTCCCCGCTATGGATATATGCAAAAGCTTCTTTTGGAGTTATTTTAACATATGATCTTTCTGATCCACAGACTTATGAGAAGTTGTTCTATTGGTTAAATACATTTACTGATTCCTATTCCTATGAATTGTGTCCCCCAATAATGTTACTAGGAACAAAAATGGATTTAATATCTAGAGAAGAACTAACTTCCTTCAAAAAACAAGCCGAACTCTTAAGAGAGCAAATTGAGCAAGAATATGGAACTATTGCACTAAGTGAAATGGTGTCCTTAACAGATGGGGGTAATGTTTTAAACTCATTTGAGAATTTTGCAAAAACAGTTCGTCAATGGTATCAAATAATCAAGCAAGAATACATCGATGATAATCCAATGGTTTAAGTTAAAACATAACATCACTTCGAAAAGAATAAATGTTAGAGAGTATTTAATGTCTTAAGGTTAGAAGCAAAACCCAGAGTGAAAACAATGGAGAAATTGAAAAGCTTACAACTTCGCTTTCAGGATAAAGTCAAAGAAAAAAAAGTTGAGATACTTAAAATCCTGATGATTGTTCTTATCGCAATTTCTCTATTAGCGGTTTCTTTGATTATTAAGAACATGGCCTCGACTTGGTATTGGGAAGGACATGGTAAAGGGTTTTACTGGACAAATCCCGAGTTATTTGGTACAGTCTATGAAAACAAAGTTTGGTATATAGAAGCTTATGTGGATTCATCTTACTACTATGAACCCTATCTTCAAGCATTCAGATATGAAAACTGGAATCCGTATGCTGGTGGTCCTGGTCCCCTGAACGGTTATGCTTATGGTCCAATGTTTATTTTTGGAATTTACTTTATTTCACTCATAATCAGTCTATTCTACCCTCAGATGGCAATAAATGAGCTAATACCATTGTCAGTAAAATGGACTCATATAGCTTTTGATTCCCTTTCTGTAGTTATGGTATATTTGATTGTGATTTTTCTAAAAAACTTCAGAGATAAAGAACTGAAAAGACAGATCTATGGTGTTCTTGCAGCAGCTATTTTTGCTTGTATGCCTATCAATTTAATTTATGTTGATAGTCTCTATCTTAAAACTCCTCAAATGACTTTCTTCACACTGATGATTCTTCTCTTATTAATGAAAGACAAATATAGAGTAGGCGAATTTATCTTGTCAATTGCTTGGTTAACCAAACAGATGTCCCTGTTTCTGGTGATACCTTGGTTCTTCATAGTATGGAAGAAGAAAACCTTGAAATCTGCATTTGTTGATTTCTTGTTTCCATTTCTACTTACAACCATCATAATCTCATTACCATGGCTTATAATGACACCATACAGTTATCTAAGACGGGTTTTTGGACCAGGTAATCCTGTAAAGATTTTTGATGTTGAAAGTGCTCTAAGTGCAGCAAATAATGGAAGAACAGTAACATTAGCTCATAGTTTCCTCTATCTAGGTAGTGAAGGATTGGCAATCTTTTATCACAACATAAATCGATATATGATACCTTTTGTGCTATTCTATCTCTTCGCAGTAGTATTTGCATACTTCAACGGAAAAGAGATTGGAAATAATGAATCACATCTAATAATCTTATCAACATGGATACTCATTAACACTCATTTATTCATCTCTAGAGGTGTTTACAAATACTATAACGCTTTTCTCACTCCTTTTGTTGTGATTAGTATGCTAGTATTTTTCGATGATGTGATTCCGAAAATTATTCGATCAATACCTCAAATATATGAGTGGTCTCAAAAGACGATAAATATCGTCGAAAAGAGGATTTTGAAGAGAGAAGAAGTGAAAAATATTGTTATACTAAAAGAAAATCCTCGACAAAACAGAATAATATCGGAGATTCTTCTACCAATAATATTCTTAGGCTCTTGTGCACTATTCTACTACTTCAACTGTATTCTCATAATAAATTCAAGGCATTTACACCCATTTTACTTGCTCATTTTATTTATTGTAATTAGCTTGCTAATACCTCCTTCAATTTACCGAAGTTTATTCAGAGCAAATTCGTATAGAATGATTTGGACAGATTTGGTCTATATTTATAATGAATCTGTAAGAGGAATTGTTTCTTTTGGAAGTAATATAAAACAATCCTCTGTTAAAATCATAGCTAAAATGAAAAAGTCTGATGGAAAATTTGGAAAAGATTAAACAAAGTAGTTAATTTCACTAATTTGACCTTGCCCGTATACTCAAAAGTTAAATATCAAAATAAATTATATTATTTAGCGAAAACTAGAGGATAACAGATGTTTAAGAATCTACGCAATTCAAAAAGAGGTATTTCTGAAATTTTAGCATCTGTAATAATAATCGCTCTTGTACTCGCAGCTACAGCACTTGTTAGTTCATTACTAACCAATGTGAATATAGTTGATTTGTTTGGGTATTCTGTTGTTCCTGAAAAAAAGGTTGTAACTCTATCAATGGACGTTCAGCTAATTAATGATACAGATCTTGATTCCCGGATTGACACAGTAATAGTTTATATGTCGCTTGATGTAGATTCACCAAGTGTTTACATTCAAGATGTAGATGTTCAGCTTCCTATAGGTGATACGGTGGATGATATTTATCCGTGGTCAATAGTTGGAACTACTCAATCATGGAATATAGAGTTCAAAGGTTTTACTATCCTGAATGGTAACTTCAATGCCTCATTTACTATTCAATTAAACGATTTTACACAGAATAACGCTGAGCTAAGTTCTGGAACTTCCTTTTCACTAATTTTCTATTATGTTTATCTTTCGGACTTGGGAGGTAAGATTTTAACAGTATCTGACTATTATGTGAGTTCGCTATTAATTGCCCCATAGTTTTTGTTTTTCTCTCGCTGTCTACAAAAGAATTAAATGTTGAAGAAAACTTAGCATATTTGATAATATGTCACTCGAACCAAAAAGAGCTTACAAAATTGTTCTTATAGGAGATCCTGAAGTAGGTAAGACCTCCATTAGAAGGAAGTATATGGGAAAGTCATTTAGAGCTGACTATCTGAAAACTCTTGGTGCTGATTTTGCAGCCCAAAAAGTCAATGTGGAAGGAGAATCAGTTCTTTTAACTATTTGGGATCTAGCTGGACAGTCAATATTCCATGGAATGAGATCATCGTTTTATCATGGGTGTAAATGTGCACTTGTGGTGTTTGATGTAACTAACCCACAAACCTTAGAAAACTGTTTCAAATGGGCGGAAGAGGCTGCGAATTACGCTAAAAGCTCGTTAAAAGAAATCTATCTGATTGGTAATAAAATCGATTTGGTGGATGATCGATTAGTAGACCATAACAATATTCGATCAGCAGCTGAAAAGTTTGAGCAAACTTTCAAGTTTCCTATAGAAATTTATGAGACATCAGCCTTGACAGGAGAGAATATTATCGAACTCTTTGAACATATGAGTCGAAGGTTAATAATTGGGGACGAAACAAAAGAAGAACAAGAAGAAGTGCACATTGAAAAGGAACAGAAAAAGCAAGAAAGTGGTGAGGATGGAAAAGATGAAGATAATAAAGCTATCCTCAATATGCTAGAGACTCTAGAAAAACGAATTAACAGCATCAACAGTGATTTGGGAGAAATCAAAAAACATATCCAAAAAGATGATTAAGATATTAAACAGATTTTTGTCAGAATTTTATACTTTTCCTCAATAAGTTTAGGAAGGTTTTTTCAAGAAATTCAGGTAGACTCTCTATAAGTGTACACTAACATATTAATGCATAATATTTTTATATTGCAACACATTTAGATGAATCGCTTACAATAATGTACGCAAGGTGAAATAAAAGATGAATAAAAAAGGATTAATTTTTATCCTACTGTTTGTCGTTTCTACAATGGGTGCAATGAGTGTTACTCAAGCTGCAACCAATGATCAAGTAGAAATTCAACTAAATTATATCCCTTCGGCATATGTGCCAACAGGATCTCTTTATGTTGAATTTGATAGTAGATTTTTAGACGACAATATGGTATTTGGAGAAAATGACGACATTAGCTTTGCCTTCTTTTATGATGTAGCCGTTCTATCTTGGGGAGGAGCCACCACAACAGGTGATGGTTTCCAAGCCGATTACTGGTATTATGATACCCAGAATGTTAGTGCTGCATGTCAATATACTGAAACCAGATTTGGAGGAATATTCAATGTAATGTTCGACAATTATGATATCGGTATGACAAACTTTGATATATGGGCAGATAACGGAAACTACCAAACTATAGCCATTTCGCTAGATATTGGTTGGCACTATATAACAATTATAGCTGCTGAATTAGTTTCTGACTGTAATCATACAACATTCCACTGGGAATATACAAAGGATCAAAAGAAGTTTTTTGTCAGTCATGATAAAGACGACACCCCCTCACTAATGGAGGATGCACTGTATAACGATGTAGACTTAACCGTAGATGTTGTTAACTCAGAAGACTTGAACGCATATTATGATTGGACAAGCTTCCTTAGCAACCCAAGACCAAAAGCTGAAGCTACATTGAACCAATACTGGGAAGAAACTCTTGGAACTGAAGCAATACCTGTAACTACAGATATAGCCGTGCAATATAACGCATCAGACACAGACTTCGCATTAACTGATGGACCATATGGTGTAATGTATGCCAATTACTATGATTTAGGACCACACACATACATGTGGATATTAAATGATGGTGAGATGGACATAGCCAATGATACATACACACCAAGCACAATAACAGGTCTAAGAAAAGGACAAAACTACATATACTTCTGTCTAATAGGATTTCAGATTGATTCCTACTCTCAACTCTATGATAATTGGGCAGCTCAGCTGTCAGTTTCAACTGTGAGGTTTGACTTGTTCATAGGAGAACATCCAACAGAAGTAACAATTGACCCATGTGCTGATTGCCCATGCCCAGAACCAACTCCAGGGTTCGGTATATTTATAAGTGTCTCAATGCTCGGGCTAGCAGCCGTACTAGTTTTGGTACGCAGAAGAAAATAATAAGGTGAACTTAAATATGAAAAGAAAATCAGCGATTTTCGCACTTCTAATCCTTACTAGCCTATTAGCAACAAGCGCTGTTAATACAAATGTACAGGTAAATGGTGCAACAGCAATCGCCAACCTTGTCTTTAAGACAAATGGTGGTGGAGTCAGACCAGATTATGGTTTGTACATTGCACAATACCTCAGAGCTCTAGGAATAGAAGTCGAAGTAAAAGTAGAAGAATGGTCAGTATTCGTAGGAACAGTCCTACTAACACACGACTATGATTTAGGTGTTATTGGTTTATCCGGTGGTGGAGCGTCTCCAGATATGAGATCCGTTTACACTACAGGAGGATCACTAAACCTGTTCTTACTAGATGCAGACATGCCATACGGTAATGAAAGTGAAACAATGCAAGCAGAAGGTGTAACAATCACCGATCTAGAAGCAAGA
>CAZPXJ010000134.1:7513-8430 GCA_964590855.1 uncultured archaeon | reverse complement strand
TAGAACTGTTAAATGGATTAAAATGGGAAGTATAAGATATAATTAATGAGAGTGAATGAAGTGTTAGCCGGGAGATCACCAATCAACATAGTAATTCTAGGGTTAGAGAATGCTGGAAAGACAACTCTTCTAAACAAAGTAGTTGGAAAAGATACAAGCCAGATA
The DNA here is from genome assembly GCA_964590855.1 of uncultured archaeon. Classification (GTDB taxonomy): domain Archaea; phylum Asgardarchaeota; class Heimdallarchaeia; order Heimdallarchaeales; family Heimdallarchaeaceae; genus UBA460. The sequence continues at coordinate 8,265 of CAZPXJ010000134.1, read as the reverse complement.
CTAACAACTATTGGAATGAATGTTGAATCCATTGAAAGAGAAGGATTAGTGTTTCAAGCAATAGACCTTGGAGGACAATTAAATTTTCGAGAAACTCTCTGGCCATATTACACTACACTTGCTAAAGCTGTGATTTTCGTATTTGATATCACAGAACGAAAAAAGATCAATGAAGCAAAACTGTGGTTTGAAATAGTGTCTAGCAGAATTTCCGAGAATGCAATACTCTGTTTCTTCGCTAATAAAATTGATTTGAGAAAAGACTCAGAAAGTTTTCTATCAATGGATGATATAATAAACAAATTTCAATTAGAAACTGTAGCTAAATATCCTAATAGATCGTTTCGTATTTTCGAAACATCTGCAATAACTGGAGAAAATGTGAAAAATTCTATGGAATGGCTATTTTCAAAATTATCCGAGAATTTAAGAAAAGAAGCTCAAGTTTCATTCATATACATCTTTGACAAAGACGACAATTTAGTGTACGAAAGTTCCTTGATGGAAAAATCAAAAGAAATTGAATCATTACTTTTACTAGAAATATCTCATCTCAGAGATTTGAAATTAAGTTATACAAAAGTAAGTACTGAAGAATTCTCAGCTCAAATTATGAAAACCGACAATTTTTGCTTAAGTGTTGGATCTAAAAATAAGATGTCAGAAACTGATCTGTTTACTGCAGCAGTATCACTTTCAGAGTTACTAATGAACGAATTTAGTCCAATTGAGAATCATTTGGAACAATTGGA
>CAZPXJ010000134.1:5077-7503 GCA_964590855.1 uncultured archaeon | reverse complement strand
ACATTAAAAGGTATTAAATGTGATCTAGGCTGGAATACCTCATTAATTCAGAATCTAAAATATAAAGGAGCTAACTGAAGTGAAAAGAGCGACCATAGCTATTACAGGATTACCTGCAGCAGGGAAGACAAGTTTTACACAACGACTAATAACAGGTTCGTATATTACTTCACAGCCAACTTTTGGTGTAGACGTGGAGTTTACATCCTATCAAGAATTACCCTTACAGATATGGGATATGGGGGGTCATATGGCTTTTCGTAAACATATTTGGCGTAACTATGTTGAGCAATCTTCAGGATTAATTTACATTTTTGATGCTTCCGACATTGAGCTAATGGAAGAAAGTGTAGAATGGTTTTGGGAGTGCTATTCGTGGATTGAAGAAAAAGAAGTTCCAATCTTGTTTCTAGCAAACAAGTGGGATTTAGTTGAGAATAAAGATGAGGTTATGGAAAAAATAATTTCAGGTTTTAGATTGAACGATATTGCTTCAAAAGCACTAAAAACCCCATTTCGTTTCTTTTTCATATCAGTTAAAACTGGAGCATATCTAACAGAAGCTATGAATTGGCTTGTTGTAAAACATCTACTTAATAAACAAAAACCACAAACAAATGTACTATCTTTCGATCTATTTCTAAGACATGATGGTTATATGGCACACATACATGATAATTCTTCTACTAGAAACCAAACTATGGAGATTATCAATGTGTATAGGAAGAAATGGAGAAGTAATCCAAATTCAATTCTCAATTTATTCGAAGAGATAAACTATAACGATCAGAAAGTGTTTTTTGCTTCATACCCAAATAGAGCGATAGTAATCATAACAGAAAATGAACATATAGATAAGGCAATTGTTGTTAATATAGTTGAAAACATCCAAAATTTAGAAGATACACATGATATAAATATTTTTTATTCGGTTTTTGAGAGTACTAAAGATGAACTTTTGAAGTCTTTTCAATCTGAAATTTCACATACACTGAGTTGTGATGTAGTTATGATAGAAACTACAGAGTTGATAAAAGAGGAGACGATTTTATTTTGAAAAACGAAGAAAAGGAAATTAGAATCGATCTGATTATGATGAGTTTATGCTAGAAAAAGTTGATATGGTTAAATCTGTTAAAAAGAAACTTGAGAATGTTCAATTATCAATTTTTCTGGATAAGAAATGGATTTAAACCAATTCTGCTTTATGTTGATGTCTTAAAAATGTGTTTTGCTTAACACCAATCGGTATTAAGCTGAAACCTAAAAAAATTAGAGAGGTAAGAAACTATCTCCTTTTTTAATTGATTTAATAAATTCTACAACAAGTAGTATGATATTTTTAACATCATCTAAGCTGACAATTTCAGATGCAGTATGCATATATCTATTAGGGATACCGAGTAGTGCTGTTGCTGCACCAGAGAGTTGAATAGCATTAGCATCTGTACCTGTTCCACGATTGGCAGCATGTCTTTGATATGGAATATCATTCTCTTCTGCTAGTTTAAAGAATTTCTTCACAACAATTGGATTGAAATTTGGACCAATGGATATTATTGGACCGCCACCGAGTTTTGTGTCACCAACCATTTTCTTTTCGATTTCTGGAGCATCAGCTGCGAAACCTACATCAAAAGCAATTCCTACATTTGGTTTGATTGCTTCTGCAGAGATATGTGCACCTCTAAGACCTATTTCTTCTTGTACAGTTGAAACACCGTATACACCTGCATAGAAGTTTTTATCTTTTGATAACACTTTCATAATTTCTGCAACAATGAATGATCCTATTGCATCATCAAATCCTGCTGCAACTGCTAGATTGTTTTTACCCAATCTTGAATATCCATAATCAAAAACAGCAAAATCTCCAACATCAACATATTGTTTTGCTTCTTCATCATCTTTGCAACCGATGTCTATGAATAGTTTTTCCATCTCTGGAGCTTTTTTCCTTTCATCTGGTTTCATCAAATGAATAGCTTTCTTACCTATTACACCAAGTATTTCTCCTTTTTCGGAAATTACTCTTACTCTTTTACCTGGAAGAGTAGAGGTGTCAAAACCACCAAGTGGGTGTATCCACAAGTAACCTTTATCATCTATGTATGAGATTTGAAAACCAATTTGGTCAATATGACCAGCTAGCATAATCTTAAACTCGCTCTCAGGATTGATTATTGCGCAAACATTGCCTACTCTATCAACCTCGATTTTATCAACGTCATTTTCAAGGTAGGATCTGACAATTTTTTGTGCTGGAAATTCATATCCTGTAGCTCTAGGTGTAGTTACTAGTCTTTCTAAAAATTCTTCATTTATTTCATAACTCAAAGATATTCACCTTCATGTTTCCTTTTCAAATTTATTTTTAAAGGTTCACTTAGCAATAAGAACGGAATATTAGTGATAATCTGAGACAT
>CAZPXJ010000134.1:0-5067 GCA_964590855.1 uncultured archaeon | reverse complement strand
CGGTTAATTTCATTAATGAAAAAAGTTAAGAAACCATATTCTTTTCGAATGGTATGACAACCTTAGATAATGTTAAGACACAAGAATCTGTTAAGCTAACTGATGAAGAGCAACAACAAGCAGAAAAAGTAGATAAATTATTTAAGATTGGCAAAATTTCTATTCTAGCAGCATTAACAATCTTATGGGGTGTATCAGCTGTGCTTGGTTTAATTAGTTTATGGAAAGGAGAAGGAATCTTAGATACACCTTGGGTAATACTAGGATTGGTCTTATTAATTTTCATAATCGTATTTGTTGTTACTCCACTATTTCGAAGTCTGAGAGCAGATGTCAAGGCTTTTAACAAAGAAAAAGCTGAAAAAGAGAAACTTGAACAAGAATTCAAAGAAGTTGAAGAAACGAAAGAATCGGAGTAGAATTTTCACTTACTTATAATATCTTTCTAATCGATTTAACTCTTTGTTAGAAGAATGGTTTTTATGTTAAGAAAATGGAAAGAGAAGTTTCTCCAAAGCTAACAAAAAAGCTCACTACTTCTTTCTCAGAATTAATATCTTCAAGCATCCATTTCAAATTATGGAGAATCAACTCATTTTGAAGAAGTATACACTTATCAAAGTCAATAATAAACCATCTATCTCCACTAAGTTCACCTTCATTGGACAAAAGATTAAAACTTGTTCTATAACCCATTTTCTTGGGATTACCATAGATTACAGGAAAAGATGCACATCTTGAACTTAATCTGCAACTATCATCAACACAACCTGTTTCCTCATCTAAGTGATCACAACTGAAGCAACAAGCCCCACAATCTTTACACTCAGAAAAAACAAGTAAGAGATTAGACATTTTGCATACTCTATTGATGTTTTTCTTTATAGATTTCATATTGTTCTTTCATATCTTCCACTTCGTGAGAAAGAACTTCACCATGTTGCTTCAAAACAGCTAAAACTTCATCCGGATTATCAGCATGCCAATGCACTTTTATCATCCCTCGCATACCAGTTATTGCTAAGCTATCACCTGTACAATCTTTAACAACATTCTCCCTAATTTTCAATTGCCATTCTTTTAGATTTTCTTTTGTAATTTCCTTATTCTTTATTACTGTAACAATATCATATCTAAAATTTACAGCATCATCTTGTGGTACATTAACCATTTTATCACCTTATTCGTTAATGGATTAACTAGTGAGGTGGTTTTTAACTTTTACCTCATCAAATAATCTCTTTTCTTTTTCGTCTTTTATAGACAATAAATGATATAGATGACAATACAACAATCGCTACAACAGCAGATGGTGCTGGTAAAGCACTAACGAATTTCACATAAACCTTCGCATAATAATAAGTTACACCTAGAATAAGTGGATAAAGAGGATTCAATGGATTGTAAGTCGTTATTGCGATACTGCTTTCAAGAACCACGTAATATGAATATGCACGATGTTCTGTTGAAACTATAGTAACATTTGGATCATAAGGACTTGTGCTAGTACTGTAAACATCTGAAGAAAGAGGTCCCAAATATCCAGAAATAGTTGCTTTTGTTCCTCTGGTTAAATTATTTCCACCTAAATATACTTCAATTGGTTCTAAATCGGCATAAGCTAAACCAGTTGGGCCATGGGTACCAAGAGGAGGTGTAGGTTCTGCCCAAGGATAAACTTGATGACCTGCAATGTAATCCCAGATGGCAAATAATTGATCTCGCTGAAAGTTATCAATCACAAATAGAGAACAATTCCCCAATTCTGCCTCCAATACTTCGACATTTAAGTCTATATATGAATTTCCTTTTTCTAAGAAATCAAGCTGATGAAACGCTGGGCTCCCATCTGTTGTAATATCAAAAGACTCTGTAAGAGCGTAAGTACCAGAAGTTGATAAAACTAGTAAAAATAATAGTGAAGACAAACTTAGGCAGAAACGATGCTTCATACTTGTTTCTTGGTATTATATCTTATATAATTTGTGTTAATCTAAATTCAACAATATAGTTCACGAAAATTCGAAATGTTTAAGAGTTTCCTCCTAATACTATTTTAGTAGGGGGAAAATGATGAAAAAGATAATAATCATCGAAGACGAGAAAGACATCAGCAACCTCTACAAGTTATTATTTGAAAGAGAGGGTATAGAAGTAGAAGAAATAGTAACCAGTGGTAAATTAGCACTAGAAAAAATAGATGAGATGATGGATAAAGTTGAAGATGTTATTTTCATTATTGATCACAGAATACCTGAGAATACTGGGTTAGAAGTCGCAAAACGACTTGTTGAGATTTCACCTATACTGAAGAATCAAATTATCATTGCAACAGCAGATGATACTATTTCTCAAGATCAAGTTGAAGAACTAGGGATTCCGTATTTCTTAAGAAAACCCTTTAGTCTAGAAGATCTCATAACTACACTTGATAAAATTGATAAAACAGCTTAATGTACTCATTATTCAATCAAACAAATGTTGCAGTAGTATTATCTTGCCTTTCCTTTTGTTCTGGAAGAGCTATTTCACCAAATCTTGACTCATATGCTTTGAGCTGCTCTTGAAGTATTTTTGATAAGATTTTCAATTGTTGTGGTGAGAAGCTAATTTCAGTTACAACTTCTTTAATAATCGTTTTTGGCATTAATACATCTGATCCAGCACTTGGATCTGCTTTATATTCAGCTTTATCTTTGAATACTATCAGCTTAAATCCAGATATCGAATGAACCATTTGAATACTCTCAGCATAAAAACTGGGAATATCATCATTTCTTTCAACTTTCATAGGAATGTTTCTACTCATATTAATCAAGAAAAGGGTAGAATCAGAGAATAAAAATATATTGATTTACAAAGAGATAGTAGAAGAAGCTAGAAGAATCAGTAAGATGTAGAGTACTAGCACAAACATTTTTGAATAAACTTTATCCTTCACGGATAATGCCTACTTTCACTATTGGAATATTATTATCCTTACTAGCTGCATGTGCTTGGGGATCAGCAATGGTAATTTTCAAAGTAGGATTAAAAAAAGTTGATGCAATTGCAGCAACATACATTAGGGGATTGTTTGCAGTTCCGCTACTACTTATTCTAGGGATTACTGTAAATGGTACAGAAACATTCTCAAAATTATTTTTATTTCCAAATTACATTTGGTTAATCTTAGGTGGCATAAGTATAGCTTTAGGTGATTTCTTCTCTCTTTTTGCTCTTCGCAAAATAGATGTATCAATCTCTCAACCAATTACAGCAATTTACCCTATTTTTACTACATTCACATTGCTAATTGCGAAAATTGAGAACATTAATTGGTTCATTATTAGTGGTACTCTATTAATCTCTATAGGAGTTATGTTTATCTCATTCTTTAGTCAAAGAGGTGAGAAAAAAAGATTGAAAAACACTAAAAGCAATGAAGATGAAACAGAGACAGAGGTTACTAAAAAAGTTCTTCCACTAGGTATTAGTTTGTCTATCACAGCTGCAGCATTTTGGGGAATTGCTATTGTTTTCAATCGATTAATACTCGAAGATCAGAGTATTGATGTTCTTCCTTTAATGGGTCTTAGAAATGGTATAATGGTAGTTATATTCGCGTGTATTGTTTTTATACGACCTTTGTTTAACTCGGATAAATATAAATCTAAGATTTTTGCACCAAAAAAGGAAGCACTTATACTTATGAGCGGAGGAACCATATCTTGGTGTGTTGGAGGAGTATCCTTCTTTACAGCTGTAAAAATTATTGGGGCAGGATTTAGTACGCCTATATCTTCTATATCACCGTTTATTGTTATGCTTCTCGGAGGAGTGTTTCTTAAAGAGAAAATATCTTATCCTCAGATTATTGGAGTTGCAATAATTGTTGCAGGTTCGATTGTTCTTTCCTTACCGGAATTAATTCATGCTAATAAGTTAATACTACTATCTAGTACAAATGAAATAACATCATGGTTTGAGAACCATAATTATTTGGGGAATTTCTTCTAACCTCTTTCTCTGACAATAAATGCTTTAACAATTTGCAATATAGCAATCAACGCAATTATATATGCCCAAAATGCGTACATTGACCACCATCCAGTTAGTTGGAATGCAAATGCAGTATTCATACCAATAACATCTGTTGCATCAAGAACAGTTAATCCTAGAAACAGAGCTATTATACCTTGTATTAATGAGATGATTCTATAACCAGCCATGTTTTAGATTCCTTGAACCAGATATAAAAATTTTTACTTAATTTAAACACATTAATTGGTTATTCACTAGGAACATTAAGTTTGTACTTCTTAGCTAGTTTATCTGCAAGAGCTTCTTCTTCAAGAGCATGTTTTTCATCTTTAGTAAGATCGTCAGGTATCCACTTTGGAAATGCTTTACCCTTCTCTTCGAAATATTTTCTAATTGCTCTGCGTAATGCACCAACTGCGAGACTCCCACAATGTGTCTTTACACTTGGAAGACCGCCTAGAGCTTCAGAGACCTCAGCCCATGTTATATTCCATGCATCTTCTAAAGCTTTATTTTCAATCATGATAGTTAGCTGACTTGCAGCTGCAATGTTTGAAGCACACCCGTAACTTTCAAAACTTGATTTTGTAATTATCAATGTTTCTTCATTTAACTTTAGGTAAAAGGCAATCATATCTCCACAAGCAGGTGATCCAGCAGATGCATATACTGTAGCATCTTCCATTCGGCCTAGATTCTGAGGGTTTTGAAACAATTCAAGCACTCTGGGTGCATATGGTAATGGTATTCGACTTGACATTTTTTTTTCCTCTTATAGTTCTATTCCACCGGTTATTGACCGGATACGCGATATGATTTTAGGCATCTTTTCAAGAACATATTCTACTTCTTCTTCTGTATTAAGTCTGTTTAGTTTCATCAACAGAGAGCCGTGAGCCTCTTCAGGCTTTCGTCCTATCGCTGTAAGTATATGACTGGGCATTAGCACTCGTGAAGTGCAGGCAGAGCCGCTGGAAACGTAGATTCCATTCATACTGCATTCAACAGTAAGTGCTTCACCTTCGCATCCCATATAACTTATAT
>CAZPXJ010000133.1:0-8478 GCA_964590855.1 uncultured archaeon | reverse complement strand
TAATCAATTGTGGAAGTGGTTCAAGTTATGGATATGATGGCGGTACTGGGAATGTTTGGTATAACACAACATTACTAGAAGGAAACTATTGGAGCAACTGGGTGTCTGAAACCTATGCAATTGATGGTCCCGCTGATTCATATGATCTTTATCCGCTTTCAAGTCCATATACTCTACCTCCAATTGTCGTTGAATATATGTTTTTGAGTTGGTTTTCAATTGTTTTCTTTTCTCTTATTCCTGCAATGATAGTTTATCTTAAGAAGAGGAAGTAACTCCTCTTTTACTCATTTTTTGATCAAAATGAATTTGATTGTAATGCGAACCTTCTAGATTTATAAGTAATAATCTTCTAACTATATACTGGTGTTTATTTGAAAAGAAAAACAAATTTAGTTACACTAACATTACTGATTTTTATCATAATTCCTTACCTTCAAACAAATACAAGCATAACTATAGCTGATTTGAACAATAATCCAATATCACCTATAGATATTATTTCAGCTGATTCTCCTATATCTATTACTTCTTATGCTGAACTAATTGCTGCAAGTTTTCCTGGTACAGGGGCTTCAAACGATCCTTACAGAATTGAGGACCTTGTGATAATTACTGAAGAAAGTGCAGGAATACATATTTCAGGAATATCTGAAACGGTTTCTCATTTTCTAATTAGAAATTGCACAATAGATGCTGCAGATTATGGAATAGATATATTTGATATAATAGCGGGTAGAACCCACATCTGGAATTGCACTATTTATAATGCTGATATTGGAATACGTGTTCAACAAGCTCTTTATGCTGAAACTATGAACAACACAATCTATAGTTGTTCAACTGCAGGAGTAAGATATGATACTTGCCATTGGTCCTATATCTATAACAATACTATCTATAACACTTATAGAGGAATTTATGTTACCAATAGCTATCATCCGTATGTCTATTATAATTATGTTCACCATACTCAAGAACAGGGGATTCTTGTAGAGGATTCAGATGAGATTGTTGTACAGTATAACGATTGTGAAGCTTGTAAAATAGGAATAGAATCATACTCAAGTATTAACCCTTTTCTAGGAAATAATTATATCTCAGATAGTACAAATATCGGATTATATTCTCGTTATAGTAATTATGCAAGAATTGGGGGAAATGACTTCCATGATTGTGGTCTAGGTGTTTATGATTCAAATGTGGAAGATTTACTGACTCTCCAAGTTACGAGTAACTATATTGATGGTTCTTTAATTTACTATGCTGAAAATCTAACTAATGAAAACATTTGGGTGAAATATAGTCAATTCATCCTAGTGAATTGTTCTAATGTTCAAATCAGTTCTCAAGATCAACTAGCTTATAGTCTTGGTGTTGCGATCAAATTGCTTTATTGTACAAATGTGGCTATTCGATACTGTTACTTTAATAATGCTCTTACAGCAATTAATTTTCAAGGATGTGAAAACATAAAAATTTACAATAATACTTTAAACAATAACCCGAACGTTATAAGTGCAGCAGCTTCAACAGGAGGTTTCATAAGAGAAAATGTTTTTTATAATGGAACAATTGGGATTAATTTTGCATTTGAAGTAAATGATTTTGATATTTATCAGAATAATTTCCAAAATTTCTCTCTATATGGAATTGTATTTGAAGTTTCTAATAACAATACGTTTTATCATAATAATTTAATCAATTGTGGAAGTGGTTCAAGTTATGGATATGATGGCGGTACTGGGAATGTATGGTATAATACAACTCTAAGTGAGGGTAACTATTGGAGTAATTGGGTGTCAAGCACATACTCAATTGACGGCCCAGAAGGTTCTGTCGATATGTACCCTCTATCCAGTCCATATGTTCCTCCAGTTGTACCCGAATATAAGTTACTTAGCTGGTTTGCAGTTGTTTTCTTAGTAATTATTCCCGGAATGATTATTTATCTTAAGAAGAGGAGATAATTATTCTCCTACTTTTATTTTTATTTTCCAAAATTTGAATTATTTTAGCAATGCGCACCATTAACCTTTATAAGACATAATTTCGTAACATGTTCTTGGTGTTTATTTGAATAGAAAAGAAAAATGGTTTGTTTGTTTAATGGTTCTGGCATTTTTAGTGCCTTATTTATCATCATCTATTGATTCAGTAATTGCTGAAGTAGAAACTGATCCAATCTTACCTTCTTATGTGGTCAATGCAGAACCTCTGTTTATAACTAGCGATTTAGAGCTAAGTGCTGCTGCTGCAGGAGTAGGGAGTGGAACATCTGGTGACCCTTACATAATTCAAGACCTCATTATCAGTGATGTTGACTGGGATGGCATTTATATCTCTGGAACCACTGATTATTTCAAGATACTAAATTGTACGATAACAACTCCCAATACCTATGGAATCTATATCTACAACGTAGCTGATGATACTGCAAATATCTATAATTGCACAATTACTGGAGGAGTTCAATCAGGAATTTTTATCCAAAACTCCAATTATTCTAATATCTACTATAACGAAATTGATTCCTGTACAACTTCTGGTGCAGCTGGAATAAAACTCACTGGATGTTATCAAGCTGATGTTTATTACAATAATGTTACAACTTGTTGGAGAGGTATAGAGGTTTCTTCAAGTTATCATTCATACATTTACTACAATTATGTCCATGATAATACAGATATCGGAATTCTAGCTGAAAGTAGCAATGAAGTTGTTATTCAATATTGTACGAGCAATAACAATCTTCAAGGAATACAAGTCTATTCTTGTTATGATCCTTTCGTGGGAAATAATTGGGTTTCCGATACTGAAGAATATGGTATTTACATAAGATACTCAGATTATGCAAGAGTAGGAGGAAACAATTTTCATGGTTGTGGGTTAGGTGTTTTTGATGTTTATGAAGCAGATTTACTAACTTTGCAGATAACAAGTAACTACATAGATGGGTCGTTAATTTACTATGGAGAAAATGTAACAGATACTAATATCTGGGTTAGATATAGCCAATTTATACTTGTCAATTGTTCTAATGTTCAAATTAGCTCCCAAGATCAGTTAGCTAGCAGTTTGTACGTAGTGATTGGGATCTATTTCTGTGATAATATTGATGTAAGATTTAGTTACGTAAATGATGGTTATCACGGTATTTATTTCTATGAATCTGATGTGACTAGAATTTACAATAATACTTTACATAATAATGATATAGCAATTATAGGATATACTTCAACTCTAGGTTTTATTAGAGAAAATGAGATTTACAATGGCTTTCATGCAATTTATTTCTTGTATGGTGTTCATAATTATTCTGTTTATGAAAATAATATACAGACTATGACAGGATATGGAATCTCTCTTCTAGATTCCAATTATAATGCAGTCTTTCACAATAATCTAGTTAATGGTGGAGGTTCAATAACTAGCTATGGTTATGATTCTGGAATTGGGAATTATTGGCACAATGCGAGCTTGTTAACAGGAAATTATTGGAGCAACTGGGTTTCAGGTTCTTATGCAATCGATGGACCCTCTGGATCTTTTGATTACTTCCCACTGTCAACACCTTACACTCCACCTCCAATAGTGTTAGAATATATTTATCTAAACTGGTTTGCAGTAATATTTCTATCAATTATCCCTGCGATGGGTATCTATCTCAAAAAGAGAAAATAATCTCTTTTTCTCATTTTTCTTACTCTTTTCAATAAATAACAAAGGGTTTTATATGACTTTGGTGAATATTTTCTCTATGTCAAAATTTAAAGTAATAAGAATGGTAAACCAAAGACCTACTAGATATCCTACAATTGCAGAGTTTATTCAAGCTTTTGAAAACACTGTAAGCAACTGCTGAGTAAAATCTTGCTCAATCTTGCCAAAAGCGAAAAAAGGTTATCTGAAAGAGAAGAGTAAACTAAGCTATGTTGGTAAGAATAGGAATTGCAGCGAATATGCAAGGAGTATCTCCAAGCACTTTGAGAAGGTGGGAGAAAGAAGAGAAATTACGACCTTATTTGAGAACACGAGGAGGACATAGGAGATACAAACTCTCAAAGATAAGAGGTGAAGAGAAAGAGGAAGAACAACCACCTTAGGTTTTCCACAAAAGGGAAAGAAGAAACTTTCAGCTCAAGTGCTCTTTCCCCCCAAAGTCTTGGAGTATCTAGACAATGGTGCGGGAATCAAAGTTTTTCAAGTTTCTAGTGGAGGAGCGCCTAGTTTTAAACCTCGTGTTGATGTAGTCCTAGAAGGGACACATGACTGTTTCCGCTCTTCCAAACTCCTGCATAGTTACCTTCCCCAGATTCCTGGAAGAAGGAAGAAGGTGTTAGGTTTAGATATCAACCGCTTAGGTGAGTACATGGTAGTGTTCAACACTCCTGTCACTGTTCCTAAAGACTTGTTAAAGTTAGCTGAGCGTTATCAGAAGTTGACGAAGAAAGTCATAGATGAGTTAAATCTAGGTTTCCTCACTAAGCGTAAATCTTACGATGTGAGGGGTTCCTGTAAGCTCAAAGGTGAGCTCAACAGAGTCTATAACCGTCGTAGTCGTCTTCTTCGAGAGATTACTCGCCGTTTACCTCATTTCTTGGCAGCAGTGATGGTCAAAAAACAGTGTCAGACTCTCAAGATTGAAGAGTTGGTAGCTGACCCTGCTGGTACTAAAGGTGCTTTAGCTAAAGCATTTTTGTTAAAGGATTAGAAATTCTTTTTTCCTTTTTTTTTACTCTATTTCTTTATTCCTTGAATTTTGTAAACAATCTTTAATAAGGAATCACCAATCATCTAAGGTATGGTGAAAATATATTGTTCTGAGTGTGGGAAGCTGCATGAATCAGAAAGTAAATTCTGCCAACATTGCGGTCATGACTTAGAAGGTGCTATTCTTCGCTATAAACAAAAACACCTTCCAATCAAATATCAAGGTGCTGCTTCTGGTCCTTCTGGAGCTATATCACAAGGAGGAGTTAAACAAGAAAAATCAGGTGGAGGAACTGTTGCACTAGTATTTGGAATAATGACTCTTATATCGGGTGTAGGAGAAATATTTATACTTATATTTGCAGATTGGACACAACCAATCTTTATAACTCTAGCAATTATTTTTGGAATTGTTCTCTTAATCTCTCTAGTAACTGTTTCTACTCTCACTGGTTGCTGTGATGCATCAGGTTGTTCTGGTTGTAGTGGTTGTGATTGTGGAGGATGCGATATTGGTGATTGTGCAAGTGGTTGTAGTGGTTGTGATTGTGGAGGATGCGATATATCTTGCTAAAACCATAAAAAACTACTTTTCTCTTTTTTTGTTTACCCAAGATATTATTCTAAAGATCTATCCAAAGAAAACTTTCGCTATCTCATAGGTTTCTTTGTCAACTGTTTTAGATTCTCTTATACCTTCTTCAATGGCAACAGGACGTATTCTAGTTCCTTGAAGAGCGGTCATCATACCAAATTTACCTTCATGGATCATATCTATGGCTGCTATACCAAATTTAGTTCCTAGTACTCTATCAAAAGCCGTTGGTGTTCCTCCTCTTTGAACATGACCAAGAACTACTGCTCGTGATTCAATTCCCATTCTCTTTTCAATTTCTCTTGCAACTAGATCACCTATTCCACCTAAACGGACATTTCCAAAGTCATCTGTTTCTCTAGATTTCTGATCCCACCCTTCTTCTTTAAGTTGAAATCCTTCTGAAACAACTACAATTGAGAAAAACTTCCCTCTGTTCATTCTTGTCTGAATCTTTTCAATAACATCTTGTATCCCAAAAGTTTCTTCTGGTATTAGAACAATGTCTGCTCCTCCTGCTATACCTGCATAAGTTGCAATCCAACCAGAGTGTCTTCCCATGACTTCAACAACCATACAACGATGGTGAGATTCAGCTGTTGTATGTAGTCTGTCTATTGCCTCTGTTGCTACAGCTACAGCTGTATCAAAACCGAAAGTCATATCGGTAGCACAAATGTCATTGTCGATTGTTTTTGGAACACCAACTACTGGTATACCTCTTTCATGCAGCTGTTGTGCTACACCTAAAGTATCATTCCCTCCAATTACAATGAGTGCATCAAGACCCAACTCATGGAAATTCTTGATGGCTTGCTCATACCCTCCTTCTTCTTTTTCTGGGTTAGTTCTAGAAGAACCTAAAATTGTTCCTCCTAAGTGAAGTATGCCTGAAAAATCTTTACGTTCCATTTTATAATAATCTAGAAACATTAGTCCAGCCCAACCGTTTTTTAAACCTACGAATTCATAATTATAGTAGTCTATACCTTTCCTACCGACTGCTCTGATAACCGCATTGAGTCCTGGAGCATCTCCTCCACCAGTAAGCATACCTATTTTCATATTTCTACGAGTATCTTCATGTTAAAAAAATATGTTGTATATGAGATAATTTCTGAGGATTTACGATCTCTTTCCTTTGGGTAGGATGGTTATTCCGAATTTAACCAAATTTCTAAGATAGTCACTTTCTTCAGTTTCTTGACCTTATTCTCTTTGGTAACTTTAATTTATAGAAAAAAATAATTATCCTTCTTTTCTTTTTATCCTAAGTTTGATTCAAATTACATTACTCAGTAATTATTAAGCCGTAATGACCTTTGACATATAATTTATAATTAAGTTAAGAAGTATATTTCATTATGTCTGATATTTTTTGCCCATCATGTGGAAAAGAACATACATCCAATAAACGTTACTGTACTTACTGTGGAGCGGATTTAGAACCCGTAATCTTGAAATTTAAAGGAGAAAAATTACCTGTTTCATATAATAATGGAAAGACACAAAGAGTTCAGGTAGTTGGAACTGATCCAGACAGTATGGGAGGACCAGCTAAAGGAATACCTAGAAGACGTACCAGGAATTCGTTGGGAATCTTCACTGTTTTATTAATCATTGCACTAGTTGCAGTAGGTCTAATTTATTATTTCAATCCAAGTTTCTTCGAATTCGCTGGAATAGATAGATTTGATACTTTCTTGTACATTATGATAGGTTTAGGAGTCTTATTAGTAATAACAATCTTACCAACAATGATTGCTTCCAATCGATATCGTTCAAGAGGAAGAAGTACTTGTACATCCAGAAGATATGACTCAAGTTATTACTTCTGGGATTGTTTAACAACGATTCTTTGTTATGGTTTTCTAACAGGTTTATGTGATAGAGATTAGTTCTCTATTCTCTTTCTTTTTCACGAACATTTAATAGAGTAATTAGAATATATTTTGTTTAGATGTTTTAACATCACAAAAAAAAAGATGTGTAAAAATATGGCCGCAAAAGAAATTATCGCAAGTGTAGCAATATCTATTTTGGTATTAGCTCCAACTGCTTTCTTTGTTTTACCACTTGTTTATCCTGATATGAAGGATGGTGGAACTGTACAATATGTCTATGAAGAATTTGATGATCGAGCTTTTATTGTAGATTCAGATGATACTTTTGAGTTGATAAACCAAACAACTCTATCGGTTACGACTAAAGGTAAATCTCTTTTATCTATACTTTTGGTTATGCCGGCTGTTCTAACCTTGTCAGATCTCTTGGTTGGTGGTTTACAATTTGAGATCGCTTTAACTGTGTCTGGAGTAGGTAATAGGACTTCCAAAGTAGCATATTATGCCGCTGCACCTTCGGGTATCTATCAAGAGATACCAGCTAGCATTAGTTTAACTTATGTCACAGAGGAACTTACTGCAGGAACATATATTATTAGTGTATATGGAAAATCACTCTACGATTTACCTGGATCAAGTGCACTAATATTCAACAACCCACCAAATTTTGATTATATCAGATCAATATCTGTTGAAGAGATAAGAGTATAATTCAACTCTTCTTTTCAATTCTTTTTAAATCTGCTTCGGCAGCAATGTATCCAAAGGTTGCCCAATTGTCCAAAGATACTACTTCCTCAAAAATAGTTTTAGCTTTCTCTTTCTTACCATTATAAAAATACCAGTTACCAACAGCATAACCAATGGCTGCATTAGCTAAATCTCCTTCTTCACTTGCTAATTCTAAAAGCTCTTCTGGAGAAATTTCTCCCTTATACATGAGCATGATTTTATGATAGTAATGATTTTCGATTATCTTCATCTTCTTATGCACTTTGTCAGTTACTTTTTTTGCATCTTCATCTCTCTTCAACAATCTGAGATTCATGTAAACCCAATGTCCACATGAAACAAAATTGTCTTCCAAAGCTAATGCATCCATCCCTTTGATAAAAGCTTCAAGTGACTCTTCGTACATACCTTTTAGATAGTAAGTTAAACCTAGGTGATACCATATATTGGTGTGAAGTGAACTGACAGGTATACCTTGAGTGTTGGGAATGCCATCGGGTTCGATGTTGTCTACTGAACCATCAATCAAGTGAACAGCTTTTAAAAAATCTTATTCAACAGTAACATTTTGGCCCCAGATGCCACGTTCCTTCA
>CAZPXJ010000132.1:0-8485 GCA_964590855.1 uncultured archaeon | reverse complement strand
TAGATATTGCAATTGGTCGGGTTTTCAAATCACCCAGACCCCACCATTATCTCTATTCTTTTGGTGTTTCAATATCCGGTGTTTAACCAGTGTCCACCCTATTTTAATGACAAAAGCAACTGCACCGATAATTAAACCTATTAACCTATTGAAGACTTTAGTCCAGATATGATGAGTGTGCAGAACCGATAGATTATACACATAATGAAATCACATATTTATATACAGAAAAACCAAGAACACTAAAAGGAAATTAATAGAGCTAGCTTAATTCACAATCTGTTCATCGCGAGATAATCCAAATGAAGAACCTCACTAGCTCCACTTGTCTTTCATTAGAACTTATATTAAAATCTATTTCTAACTCTTGTTCAATTAACTATCTTTCTTATCTATTGGCATAAAGTATTATAGTTCTTTTTATAGTCATTTCCAATTATACTAGCACCACTTCATGTGGTAACAATCGCGAGGTAATTTAAATGAAAAACAAAAAATTATTTGGATTTATTGTCCTAACATCATTTCTGATGATGTTAGTGGTGAATATAGACAGTTCCTTTGCTATTTACAATTGGGTTGAATATGAAGGTTATGTCTACGATGATGATGGAGGCAAATTGCAAGGTGCAACAGTTTGGCTTTATATAGAAGACACAACCACTGATGTAGACTCTGATATTACAGATTCTAATGGTTACTATTACATCAAAGAATATGTTGATGCTACAGACAGATTCGATTTAACAGCTGAAGTTAACGATAATTGGACAGATTATACTTACGATAGTGTCTTAGGCAGAGCTGAAGCAGAACCATGGAGATATGATTTCAATCTATATTTTGTGGAAACATATGCTCTTATAGTTGGCATCAATGTTTATGAAGAACTGGATGAATTAGACTATTGTGTTAATGACGCAAATGCATGGTATAATCACTTGACAGACTCCTCTGGTTTAGATTTTGATGATGTCGTCAAAAAAACTAATTCACAAGCAGAAGAAAGTGAAATAAAAGATGAACTTACAACAATGGTTTCAAAAGCTGATCAAGGAGACATTATAGCATTCATTTTCTCAGGACATGGTTGGGATGATGATGATGGCAGCAATTATTCATTAAGTATGTATGATTCTGATAGTGGGAATAATGGAGAAGATGGAGAGTTATATGATGATGAACTTGCAGAAATCCTACAAGATTCAGAAGCAGAGCGAATATTCTTGTTCTTTGATAGTTGTCACAGCTACGGAATGAAAGAAGATTTAGATGATATGACCAATGCTGATACAGTGTTCCTTGCTGCAGCAGCAGATGAAAGTGAAACTGCATATGAGGACACAACCAATTATTTAAGTTGTTGGACAGAGTGTTTTCTAGAGTATTCTTGGAAATTCTTCTATAGTAGTTCAATCACAACTAGCTTCAATTTAATATATAACAAAGCTGTATGGGCATATGATTCAGTGTATCTTTCACAGTCTATTGATCATTACAACGATAATCAAAATCCTCAGAAATGGAATGATTATGGGAGTAGTTTCTGCCTTTCATATGAAGGCATAATATAAAAACAAATATAAATACCAAGAAGATAGAATAACAATGGAACATCGTAAGAAAGCGACATTAATCGTTGTAATGTTTATTTCAATTGCGTTTCTAAATCTTAGCACCGATGCTTCACTCAACAAATCCTACCCTCTTTCTTCCTTTTTTGTTAATTCTTCTCCCATAATAATTCTCAATGACTCTAACTTTACCGACTATGGATTTACAGGTAGTGGTACTTCCAATGATCCAATTATAATTGAAAATCTTAACATTACTGTTGGTGAAGAGATGGGGATCTATATTACAAACACAACCAAACATTTCGTTATACAGAATTGTTACATACAAGATACAAATTACGGTATTTATGTAAATACTACTAAAACTAGTACACCTACAATTTTAAGCAATGTCTGTTTCAACAATTCTCAAAGATCGATTTATGTTGTAGATACTCACTATTCAACTGTCATCAACAATACTTGTTCATTTTCCAAAAAATACAGTATTCATGTTAGGAATGGAACGGGTTGTGTGATACAATCAAATTATTGTTACTCCAATTCATGGGTAGGAATATTTATTGATAAAAGTAATAGCAGTTATATACAGAATAATATCTGTACTGAAAATTCACGAGGAGGTATTGTTTTGGATTATTGTTCATTTTCTCTTGTTTCCAACAATACCTGTAACTCCAATAGTTTTCATGGTGGAATAAGATTACTGCAGTGCTACTTCTCAGAGATTTTGAATAATACTTGTCACTACAATTATCAATATAACCTAGACATTAGACGCTCCAATTCTTCAACTGTATATGGAAATGAGTGTAAAGGGAATTCATATGGTATGCTAGTTGATTCAGGAGGACAAGTTTCCATTCTATCGAATAAAGTGATAGATTGTGCAAACGGAATCTGGGTAAGAGATGCTGAATACTCCACTATCCAGGAGAACATCTTGACTGATTGTAGCATAAGTATAAATGAGGAAAGTGCTGAGGAACTCCTAACTTATACTCTTTGTTCCAATTATATCAATGGTAAGCTTTTTGGTTTTATTACAGAACAAAAGAGAATTACAATATCTGACAGTCATTATGGTCAGCTAATACTTGTTAAATGTTCTAAGATTAAGATTAAGAATCAAGAATTGAGCAGTACAACAATTGGGCTTGAATTGATTGAGTGTAATGAAATCTCGATTTCAAATTCAATCTTCAATAATAATAGAGACACTGGCATTCTTCTCAAGAATTCTGAAGAAATCCAAATGACAAATAATTCTTTTGAGCTTAATGGAAATTATGGAATCAAATTAGAATCTTCATCATTGAGCAAAATAACCTATAATACTTTCAATGAGAACACTAGATGGGGGGTAGTTTTAGACAGTAATTCTGATGATAATGTGATACATCATAATAGTTTCGTTAGTAATAATCGGCTTTACGGAACCTCACAAGTAAAAGATGACGGAAATGGCAATATTTGGTATGATTTAGAAACAGAAGAGGGTAATTTTTACGATGACCACTTAGGAAAAGGGAACTACAGTATAGAAGGAGATGCAGGTTCATTTGACCTTTACCCACTAGCAGAACCGCCTATTTACATTCCACCAAATTATTTTGGTTATTTTGCATTTCTTTCATTGTTAATTCTAATTCCTGTATGTGTTTTTGTTATCAAAATCAGAAGAAAAAGAATTTTGTAAGATTTTGTTAAGTATATTACTATTTGACATTGTTTTTCACTCTCTTTTTATTTTTTGATATGTATAATAACTAAAAAATAAAGGGAAGAAAATTAGTTAATTATGCATTTAGAATTGGTACAGTTTCTCAAATCTCACAATATTTCTAGGTATTAGTTATAAAATTACTTCGTATTTAAGTAGTGAATTTCATGTTCTACAAAGTCACCCAGACCCCACCACTACTTTTAACCAAAATATCATTAAAATTATCTATTTCCTTAAATATCTGATGGCTCAAAAAATTTCTTGATAATATGACTAAGAAAACTAAAACAGTTTTTACATTGAATTTTGTTCTTCTCTCTGTTCTCTTATGCAGTCTTTTCACTTCTGCTTCCGCACTTGAAAGGGATTGGAATGTGGGTGATGAATTATATTTTGAGTCCTCATATGCAGAGGCTGTTTCAATATTAGGTGTAAATGATCTTCCGCTTACTTATACCCAAACTTCTACTTATGGTTATGAATTTGATATTCTAGACATTGATGAATCATTAAAAGTTGCCCAAATTAATCTCTCTATTGTCTATGAAACTGTATCCCAGGATTATCATTATGATGCCACTAATGTCTCTAACTGGTTAGTAGATAATTACTTTAATTTCCAATATCATTGGGATGAATCAACAAATCAAACTCGATTAACAGACGTATACTTGATGGGTGGCGAAACTCATATCATAGTAGAACCTAATTGGGAAGCAGTAAACAGCATTCTTGCAAATTTGAGCAATCGTGATAGAATTATCGCTTCTGTGTCACATGATTCCACTGTAGATAATGTCACTTTTGGTGATTTTCTTGACTCTGCCAATTCCTATGGTGTTACCGGAATTGAAGGCTTTCCTGGAAGTATAGAATCAACAGGACATGAATGGGCTCTCAATTTTGATCTTTCCAATATGATTTATGAAAGAGAGTTTAATTCAACCTCATTTGAATATGATTTTACACCCTATCCTTTATACTCCATTAGCAGTATTCTGAAATATTCTTCTGGAGGGACATTATTGGAAAGCACTTTTTTCAGAGTAACTGAGATTGAAAAAGTAGATGGTATTTATCATTCTGAATTCACTATTTCGATGTTAAAGGATGGTTTCCAAACCTCAAGCACATCGTTTAGTGCTTATTCAGCATTACTAACATTATTAGTTGTACCATTAGTATTTCAATTTTTCAAAAGAAAGAAGAAATAATTTCTCATTTCTTCTATTTTCTTTCTACTTTTCTGGTTTTAAACGCGCATTTCCACCTAATATCTCGCGATTAAGTATCATATCGTTTACTTGAAGTGCTCCTAACATGCTGCCGAAAATACCATGTGAAAAGAGCGGTTGGAATAATCCTTCAATTGGTGTCCTCATTTTTAACCGTGTTCTACCAAAGTTATCTGAGAAAGGAGCCATTCCGTATATGGATGCTGTCGGAGATCCTGAATATCTTGCATATGTTGCAGGTGTGGAAATATCTTTTACAAGAATGTGTTTCTTAAGATCTGGAAGCAAGTATTTCTCAACTAAGTCTATGAAGAAGTTTGATAATTCTTCCTTCTTTCTATCGTACTCCTTTCGATTATTTTCTCGCAAGTCTGCCCAATCACCTAGGCCTACAGGCACTACACGTATTGTGATATTTGGTTTTCCACCTGTTGTTAATGATGGACATATTACTCCCATATGAAACTGCTTCTCTGTAAAAGCCATATTTCCTTTTTCATATTCATCAAACAACTTGATGAATGATTCTCCTCCTGTGGTAATAACATTATAACCACAATCCATCCCCAATCCAGCAAGATCTATTTTATCATCTAAACCTAAAGCTATGTTCATTGAAGATGGAGACATTTTTACTTGTTCAACTTTTTCCGCAAATTTCTCGTCCTTTTTGCGAATTTCGTCCAACCCTACCAACTCCTTCATAGCTACTTTTGGGTCGATGGTGGTAATTACATAATCTGAATGTATTTTTTCTCCACCTTCTATTTGAACACCTTTGACCTTGCCATTTTCAACCATAATTTTGTCGACTTTTGTTTTAAGCAGCAACTCCCCACCAAGTTCTTTATGTCTTTTCTCGAATTGTTTAGCCAGTTGAATGAACCCTTTAGTTGGCCTGTAAGCGTTATCAAGCACTGAATTCATTGCACCAAGTGTCATAAGGGCTGCTGCTCGGTCTCCTGGTAATCCACTAAAAGCTGCAAAAGCATCAAAAATCTCTACTACTTCGGGATTTGTTATACCAAATTGATCAAAATAATCTTTGAAAGTTTTGGAACCATGTTTTACAATCTTTGGACATGAAATAACTGTTTTCAGTAGTTCAACAAAAGATGGTTCGGTTTTTAGATTAAACAACTCAAGATACATTGCTCTAGAGTGTTCGAGGAACTTCTTAATTTCCTTTGCATTATCAGGATATTCGTCCATCAGCTTCTTCTTAAAAACCTCAATTCCTGATGGCAATTCAATTTTTGTAACTTTTTCTGTTTCAGGATCAACAAGAAAAATGCGGGTATAATATCCTTTGAATCTTTTCAAATCTACTTCAATACCTAAGAGATCATACATATCATTACAATTTGGTATGATTTGACTTGTGTCAAAAAGAAAACCCTCTCTCTCGTAGGAGGTTACAAATCCTCCAGTTTTTGGTTCTTTTTCTATAATTAATACGGGTTCTTTCTTAGTATCATGAAAACGTGCCCAAGTAATAGCTGAAGTTAATCCAGTCATCCCTCCTCCAATAACGATTAATCCATAATTCTTTGAGATATCTGCTTTATTCATTTCTGCACCTTACAGCTCAATTACTTAATAAGTTACATAAAAAACATTCTCATTTTCTAAGGTGTGGAAAGAACTAAACACCTCTAAATAATTCCAAAAATTGAATGCTTACTTATTTATCTAGAAGTCACTAATAACTTCTTGAAAATATGAAAAGAAATCTAAATTGAATTATTTCCTAGTTTCAAACTAGATTTCGTTTGAAAGTTTTTGACCAGTTTCGTTTGAATTTATCTTCTTCATTTACTTTAACAACAAGGTCATACTTAACATGAAAATTATCCTTATCGCTCTCAAGTTGAGCCTTAGTAACAGCTCTACTGTTGGATTCTTTAGTGATTATTTGGATATCATGCACGTTCTTTAACAATGCTTGAGCCGGATTTTTTTCTGAAACAGTGAATGACGAGCTCTCATCGAAAATCAAAGAAATCCCATCTTGAGGTAAATTTCCGCTTTGATTCTGACTGAATTTAAAAGTTGTTTCTCCACTTTGTTGAACATAATTAACTTCTGATTTCACTGGTGAGTATCTTAATTTGTAAACATCCAACGACATTTCTATCTCGCCGAAAAGGGGTGCTTCTTCAGGCAGACTTTCAGGTACCAAAGGTAATTTCAGACAAGATTCATACTCCCCTCCCCACCATACAGTACTCTCTGCAGGATAGGGTGAAGGCCATATATTTGGGAAATCGGAACTTGCCAAGGAGATTCTAATAGAGTGACCAGGATGAAAAATCCATGAAGTTGCATCTAAATCAATATTCAACTGCACTTTTTCACCTGCAATTAATGGCTTTGGCTCAGTGTGTGAATCTCTATGTGTTGTATTCAGTACTCCCCATGTTATGATATCTGTACTTCCATCAGGAGCAATGTCAAATAATTTTACAATCAAATTAACAATAGGTGTTGTAGAAGCAAAGATTAATTTCAACTGAGGGCGACCCATAATATCTAATCTTCTTGTTAAAGGATTCGAAGTATAATTCAAAGAATTTTCATCATCAAAATTTCTTTCCTTCTCCCCAATTTTTACTAGATTAATGTGCCAAGTAGGATTACCAATTCCAACATCTACATGATAAGTGAAATTATCTTTTCCTTCACCTTTGGTTTCTTCTACCAATTTCTGTTGAGAGCTTAAGAAATATCTTTTTTCCTTCATATCACTTAAAGGCCATTTGTCTAGTTCTACCCAATAACCTGACCTTCCTTTGAAATCAGGTCTTGTAAAACTAGATTCTCTCATAAATGTAGTAAAACCTGGTTCATCCATTATTCCAGTATCATGATCCTTTAACCAGTGATCAAACCAACGAACAATTTGTGGCATATAATTGATCGAAGGACCTGGATATCCCCAATCTGGAAAAACGTGCCCCCAAGGTCCCATCAATAATTTTTTTGGAACTGTTAAGTGTTCATACATTCTCAAAGCACTGTTCCTATAGAAATCTCTCCAAGCTCCTATAATAAGAACTGGACATTCAATTGAATCAAAATTTGGTCTCAATGACGCAGGTCTCCAGTATTGGCCATCTAGTTGATTCTCTAACCAATTCAGTTGATAGGGTTCATTACCTTCTAGGTGCTCTTTCCACACTTGTTCATAATCATCACCAATACTTTCTGCTGGAGGTAAAGCATTCATAGATACCATCATAGTTGCCCAGCCAGCGAGATCAAATAGAGAACATAATGCACCCCCGTCGTAATGAACATCATCTGTATAACGATCATCTGTCGCATAAAGTGGGATGATGGCCTTAAGGTGAGGGGGTCTGTGCATTGCGACCTGAACAGCTGTAAAACCTGCATAGGAAGTACCTATCATACCTACTTTTCCATTGCACCATGATTGAGCAGCTATCCATTCAACGGAATCATAACCATCTTCTTGTTCTTGCAGTGAATATTCATCCGTTACTGTGCCTTCAGATCCATCAGTACCTCTCACTCCTAGATGTAAAACAACAAAACCATGCCTAGCAAGATAATGAAAGAAATTTCCACGTGACATGGTACGCCAATCAGAAGAACGATAAGGATCATAGTTGATCACAGCAGGAAACGGACCCTCTCCTTCAGGATGCCATGCTTTTGCATATAGACGAATTCCATCTCTCATAGGAATTCTCCAATCTTTTACTGTAAGCTTATGTGTTGGTTGTGAGTGTGGTTTAGGTAATAACCGATTTGATTGATTAGAGTTATTTTCCATGTTTAGTAACCTAATACTAGTATTCCTTCTGCATTTTCTTAAGCCTTGCCCGAGCTATATACCAACAACACTTATTTTTTAGAACTGTTTACTATAATTGAAAAGTATTCAAAATAGCTCTCAAAATGTGTCCTATTGAGTGATGATT
>CAZPXJ010000131.1:3159-8536 GCA_964590855.1 uncultured archaeon | reverse complement strand
TCAACCAATATTCAAGGTTCTGAAAAGTGGAGATATCAACCAAACTATAAGTAAGAACCAACACTATAACTTCGTTTATTGACCTGATATCGAAAAAAAGATCTAAGGCATCTTCAAATGCTAGACCTGTCCCCTTTTCAGCTTTACCCTTTTGTCCTGGCATGATAAAGAGCTGAGAACTAATTGTTACTTTGAATTGCTCAATATTAGCATGAGCGATAAAATACTCAAATTCAAGATTAATGGATTTAGTAAGAGATCTACATTGTGCATCTAAAAATGCTCCTTCTCTGTAACTTGACAGACTTAATGCAGAATGCGTTTTTCCAGTATGACCATCACCGATAAATACCACTCCTCCGGTACAAGTTATCTCTGATTCATAACACCGAATAAGGCGTTTTATTGACTGATCTGACCTCATAGTCAACAACTTAAGTGATGGTTCGAAGCTTAACTGAAAGATTAGCTTATTGTACTGATTCGCGCGTTATAAAATTATTCGTAATTGCAACCAAAAAATGAGTAAAAAGAAGGTTTACTTTAGCTTCTCAACCTTCCCAAAATCTCTATAGAATGAGAGTTCTTCAAGCATATTATCATCATTTGGAGAAGTTTTTTCTAGAACCATTCTCGCCAATAATTCTCCCAATCCTGGTCCTAACATGAACCCTTGTCCACACATTCCAACCGCATTGATGTATCCTCCCAATCCATGTATCTTTCCGACTATTGGAGAACCATCGGGAGTCATAGGGTAGAGTCCTCTCCAAGTTCTTCTCATTTTGAGATGCTTTGTTCGAGGAATCAGATGGATTAATCTCTGAGCTACTTGAGGTAGAAAGACTGAGGTTTCATTCTCATTTGTACCAGGTATAAGCGGTTCAGGTGTGAGGCAGAGGATGAATTTGCCTTCCTCATTTTGGTAGAAGTAGAAGTTATTAGTTCCTTCACTTGGTCGAAGATCTACAACAAGAGTATCAATAAATTTCTTGACTGGTTCGCTTATACCTGATTCATGTGAGTCTGGAAAGATGGGTAAACTCACTCCTACCATCTCGCCTATTTCTTTGGCATAAGCTCCAGCTGCATTGATAACATAATCAGCTTCGTATTCCTCTTTATTTGAGATAACTTTTCTAACATTACCATTTTGAGATTGGATTTTAACAACTGATTCCTTGAAGAAATATTCTGCACCTTGAATTTTTGATTGTTTTTCGATAGCATGCAAAGTCTTCAAAGGTGAGGCATTACCATCTTCTGGTGAATAGACTCCACCTCTTAATCCTTCTTGACTTATTCCTGGAACGAGATCAACTATTTTTTCTTTATCTACCCAGTTGATGTTTAACCCTGCTTCTTTTTGGATAATCAGGTTTTCTTTCATCAGCTGTTCATGTGCTTCTGTATAAGCTACAAAGGTGTATCCCCCTTGGAACCACTCGATATCCGTGCCATACTTCTTTTCCCAACTTGAAACTATATCAATCGATTCTTGACATAACAGAATCTTAGCTGGATTTGTATGGGTAGCTCGAATCCCACCGATTGCTTTCTTATTTTGACCTTGACCAGCAGAAGATAATTCATCTATCACAGCAACTTTCAGACCTTCTCTGGACATAGCATAAGCTGCTGGAACACCTACGCTTCCTGCACCAACAACAACTACATCGTACTTCTTAGTCATCTTGTTTCTCCTCCTTAGTAAGACTTACAAAATACCGAAGCGGTACTTCTACGAACAAGGGTCGCTGAACGAACGGTGTCATTTCAGCATAAGATATTCCTTCTTGTCGGAATAATTGTGAGAGTAGGTTTGTACAGGTCTTAGCTCCGCATGCACCCATACCAACCTTAGTTGTCGCTTTGAGTTCGTTAGCATCAGTTTTTCCTTGTTTGATAAGCGAACGTATCTCTCCAGCTGTTATCCTCTCACATCTGCAGATAATCGCTTCATCAGGGATGATATCTTGATACTTCTGTATCTCTTTTATTTCCAGATCTTGAGGTTGTTTGAATGATAGCGCGTTAAGTGCAACATCTTTAGGTAATCGTACAGTTACTATTTGTGTATTTGGATACTTCTTAAGAATTCGAACTCTTTCTACTATATGTTTTCCTAGGTCTGCATTATCTTCTCCAACAACAATCAGTTCATCTCCTTCCTCTATTTTACTAATAAAAATCTCTGTTGGAATAGTGACTAACGGGTTATCTGTACCATCTCTGTAATCAACTAAAGTTACAGCAAGACCTGGACAAACTGCTACACATTGTGCACATCCGATACAATCTACATCTTGTTGATCTTGAAATTCTGGCAGACCTAAAAGCCCCCCCTCAGGTATGGCGATTAGTTCTTTAGGACAAACAGATGTACAGGGATTGCAAGGAATTTCTTGATTACAATGAAAAACGGGATATACTCCTTCTTCTTTGATGGGTCTATCCCTTTTAACAACCGGACCAGGATGACTCTTCAGTAATTCAGCTTTTAGTTCCCATTCCTTGGGTACTTCCTCATCAGTCAATCCCAAGGATCTAGCAATCTTCATCCCAGCTATTTTACCACTAAACATTGCTGAAGAAGCTTCAGCTATTTCATAAGCATCACCAGCTGCCCACACATCCATACAGAATTTTTTGGCCTTGTGATAGAATTCATTGACGGGATCTAGACCGATCGCGATAAGAACAGTATCAACTTCGAAACTTCGTTCTGTTCCAGCTATAGGTTGAAATTTTTCATCTATTGCAGAGATAGTAACAGAATCGACATGGTCTTTACCATGAGCAGCAATGACTGTGTGTCGTGTATAGATTGGGACACCAAGTCGTCTCAATTTATCCTCATGAACCTTATATCCGCCACATTTGGGAAGAGCTTCAACTAGACCAACTACTTCAATACCAGCTTGAATAGCATGATATCCTGCTATAATTCCCACATTTCCTCCACCGATGATGAAAATCTTCTCACTGGATTTAACTAAATCTCGGTTTACAAGAGTTTGAAAGGCTCCTGCGCCATACACTCCTGGAAGGGTATTTCCAGGAAAGGCAAGCATTTTCTCTCTTGCTCCAGTAGCTACGAGTAGTTTCTTGGGTTTGACTTGAATGTAAACATCTCCTTTCAAAACACCTATCAACTGATCTGAAAAAACACCAATACAAGGACTATCTAACCAAATATCAATATTGGAAAAAGACCTTACTTCCTTTTCCAAAATCTTAGCAATTTCTATCCCTCTTGTTCCAGCATAAGAATCAGCAACAGAACCAAAAAACTTGTGAGTTTGAAGGAGAAGTTTTCCACCTAATCTATCTTTATCATCAATCAATGTAACTTGAGCACCAAGTTTTCCTAATGTAAGAGCAGCTTGCAGACCAGCGGGTCCAGCACCTATTATCAACACATCTGTCTCTATTGTTTCAATGGGTTGGAATTCAACAGTTTGATCATCTTCAGGTAGAGCTGGATAACCTTCAACACTCTCAACTTTCATTCCTTCTTGAAGCGCAGTCATACAAGATTTTACCGCAACGCCATCCACCATTACTGTACATTGAGCACATTGACCATTTGCACAGAAAATACCTTGTGGAGCTTCATCTTTTGGATGGTGACCAAATATCTGAATATCATTAGCAATAAGTGCTGAGGACAACATCTCTCCTTTCTTACCAAAAATCTGTTTACCGTTGAATGAAAAAGATACCATCTCAAAATCTACTTCATTGAGAATTGGATGTTTGTCGATTCGTTTTTGCTCTTCGAGATTCATTATTACACCAGCTAAATCTATCGCTGATTTTTCGGAGAATCTTATAAATATTCAGACACGACCTTTTGATTTAACTAATAATAAGCCTTTCTCCGCCTTATGAAATACTTGTAAACTTCCATCGTAACTATGGGTATAGCTACTGCTACAAGAACTACTAACCAATCTAGAATATTCAAAGGCATCAGACCAGGATTATACCCTTCACCCATAATCGTTACAACTAGTCTTTGCAAAGCTGGGATGTACATAAGAAGTATATGAATAACAGGTACAATCGTAACTAGTACAAATACTAACCAATTCCAATCTTCCTTAAAAGATTTGAAAACAGATTTATTTAATCTTCGAAGACTGAAAACGATAAGACTCTCAGAGAGAACTAAAACAGTTACAAACAGAGTACGTGCTTTTGCATGTTCAAGATGCATTGGAGAGGATCCTGGACCACCGACAACGGGGACTATTCCAGTGAGATTAAAATCAGAAACAGCTAAAGCACCGACGAAACCTAGTAGATAAACTAAACCAGCAGAGAAGGCGAGAGATAGTGCTAGAATAACAAGCGCATACACATAACGTTTATTGAAAATTTCTTCATCATCACGAGGAGGATAGTCCATAATCTCTGAAGCTATGCTATCGAAAATGAACGCAAATGGAGGAATCAAATGAGCGGTGGAAAATATGTAAACTCGTTGGAAGTCATTAACTATGTAGAAACCAGGAATAAACGAAGTAGCAAAATATAATATAGCTTCAGCGATATTGAGAGTGATATAGAAAAAAATCATAATACGTATGCGATCGAATAAACCACGACCTTGACGAATACCTAAAACGGTGCTAGTGAAACTATCATCAGCGATAATAACATCAGAAGCTTGCTTCGCAACTTCCGTTCCAGCAATACCCATGCAGATACCCACGTCGGCGATTGTTAAAGCTAAAGCGTCATTTACACCATCACCGCACATCGATACAATTTTTCCTTTATCTTGATATTTTTTTGCTATAACTTGCTTATGTTGAGGTGATACTCGTGCAAAAATTCTTGTTTTAAAGAACTCTTCCTCTGCCAAGTTCTTTATCCTATTCCCCTCTACTACTAATTCGTCTCCTCTTATTATTCCCACTTCTTTGGCTATTGCCTTAGCTGTTACTGGAGAATCTCCAGTTATCATTATTGGAGTTATACCTGCTTGGAAGCATTCATCTACTGCTTCTTTTACCCCATATCTAGCAGGATCTTGCATGCAGACAAACCCATTGTAAACTAATTCATTTTCTTCTTCTTCTCTATTATGGGTTAGAGTAGATTCTTTTGTCATAGGTTTATTAGCCAATGAAATAACTCTGTATCCTTCAGCTGCAAAGATAGTTACATATTCCATGATTTTTGTCCTATCTTCCTCTGTAATTGTTCTAAAACTTCTCGGATGACCTATTTTATCACATAATGGGAGTACTGTCTCTGTTGCTCCTTTGCAAAATAGAATATATCCTTCTTCATCTTGATAGATTTTACTCATTCGTTTTACTACTGAATCAAAATTGAATTCTGAGAGATAACCATATTTTTCTCT
>CAZPXJ010000131.1:0-3149 GCA_964590855.1 uncultured archaeon | reverse complement strand
AGGTGCTATGCGTGATTTCTTTCACATAAATATAAACCTGATTTATTGAAAAGTGCTAAAAATGCCCCATCTGTTGGGTCACCTGTTGTTTTCCAGGAAACTTGATGGTGAGGTTCAAAGACTTCTTCAACCATTAAATGAGCATTATTATTCAACATCCCTCCAATTAACAGATACTCTAAAGCTGACCCTTCTGCAAAGGGTTGGAGAAAATCCGGAAGTGTATATTCGTCGAATTCTTTTGGAAATGCATCTCCTAAAGGATAAATAGCTCCCTTGTCACCATATCCTACTCCCGATACACCATAGAAGCTTTCCGCATCCCATATACGTTGTATAGTCATTTGGTTTGAGGTTATAGTTCCAGTTTTATCGCTGCACAAAATCGAGCTCCTCCCCAGTGTTTCAACAGCTGATAGGTTTCTGATAATCACCCTATCTTTGGCCATAGCTAATACTCCAGTAAGTAGAATCAGAGTAGTGAGTAGAGGGATGCTAATTGGCATAATTGCCATTGAGGTTGTAACTGTGAGAATTAGATCTTCTAGAAAAGCTACATCACCGATAGATCCCCCTACAGAGTGGAAAATTATCTTATATATTACAGAGACTAGGATGAAAGCAACAACTGCTATTCCTAGAAATTTAGCAAGTCTATTGACTTTTGATCTTATTGGAATTTCGTTTGAACCTATTTCTTGTAACTCTGTTGAAAGTTTTCCTAGTTCAGTATAGATACCAGTACTGACTACAATTGCAATTGCTCTTCCTGCTTCTAGAAAAGTTCCAGTATACAACATATTGATCCGTTGAGATATGGGAGTATCTTCCTCCAAACATTCCTTGGGAGTGTTAGTCTTTTCAACAGCCACTGACTCACCAGTTAGAGCGCTTTCATTTACTAAGCAATTACTGGAGTAGATTATTCTTGAATCCGCAGGAACTCTATCACCTTGATCAAGTTCTATAAGATCTCCAGGGACTAGTAATTCTGCTCCGATATTCTTAGGAACTCCATCTCTAATGACGGTTGAAGTGGGAGCTGATAACTTATGCAATGCATCCAGCTTAAACTGCGCTCTTATTTGCTGAAATATTGTAAAAACGATATTAACACCTATTATCGCCATCCAGAATCCAATCTGCCCCCACACACTACCTTCTGATTGTCCTCTGAAAACTGTATCTTGAATCAGCCCTAGAATCACCATCACTATGGCTACTATCAAATAGATATTTATTAGCCAATTTAGTAACGGGGCGATATATACTTCCCAAACCGACCCCTTTACTTTGGGGATAATATTTCGACCATATTTTGCTAATCGTTCTTCTACGATTTCAAGTTTTAAACCAAATTTGATATCTGTATCCAGCTCTTCAGCGATTAATTCATAGTGCATGTTATGAGGGCATAATTCTTTTTGTTTAGAATAATCATTCTTCTTAGTTTTTTTCCCCATTCTGATTCAACCGAAAATACAGTTAATGAAGAGTATTTGTAATGTAATCATATTAAATGTATTGATAATCAGATTGAAAGGGTATTGTAAGTATTATATTACGGAAAATTTTATAGTGAAACCTAAAGAGTAAATTAATGACAAAGGTTCTTCGAGTAGAATGTATTGAACTTGTTCCTGAAGACTATAATTCCAAAAGCAGCTTCCTAGATAATGAATTCCCTCAACAAAGAACGAAGTATGAAGGAAAGCATTCTACTAGAGGGGTATTTACTTCTGCAAATAGACATAAAGTCAATGCTGATGTTAATGCAACATATAATATCTTAGTTAAAAGCGATCTGAGAGCCATACCTAAACGTATGGTGAACGGAGTAGAAGGGTACGTGATGTATCCACGTAGAGTGTGTGTAGACCCACAAGGAATGAAACATAGATCTTCTACGAAATATGCTCAACCATGTTTAGCGATTATACAAGCAAGCTGAAAACTCATCACTTTGAGTAAAGTTTAAGAAAACTATACCAAATTGGTTATTAAGGTATAACCCATACTGAAATTAGGAAACGTGAAAACCATGAGTGAACAACCTTCCGGTCCTCCCGCTGGTCCCCCTGCTGGGCCACCTGGTCCACCCAGAGGTCCAATGTTTATAAGAGATGAGTATCAAAATCTAACAGAAGAGTTTGTAAAAGATGTCAAAGCTGATTTGAAAGATATAGTTGATTGTCTTTTACTAGTTGGTAGTGTAGTTACCAAAGAACATATAGCTGGTGAATCAGATTGCGATTTTCTTATAATTCTTAAGGAAAAGGCAGCAGGAGATAATTTAGAAAAATCTATGGAAAAAATAAGTGAAGTTGTTCTTAAGTATCTAGAAGACCCAGTGTTTAGTTCATTACTCGATGTTGAAGTCTTAACCAAGGAAGAAATTCCTACAGATGGTCAAACAACTGATTATCCTTGGACCAGAGTATTGATCGCTCAACGTGGCAAAGCATTGATAGGTAAAAATCCTTTTGAGGGTATTAAAATCAAAGAAGAAGACATCAAAGAATCAGCCGTTGCCATGGCTCAAATGTTCTTGGAAGATATGAAGGAAATACCATCATTAGAAGACGTAGATGAATACGATAAACGTTACCTTACTGTTGATGCAGTATTAGGATGTGGATGCGCTTATCTTTATTATCAAGGTGAAACAGAATTCTATAGAAGTTCTGCTATAATTCTTCTGGAAGATAAATATAAGGATAAAATCGATGTATCAACATTCCAAACAGCTCACTACCTTAGATTAGCAGCAAAATCAGTAAATACTGAAAAGTTCCCAGAAAAAGCATTAAAGTTCTGCAAAGAGGTAGTCAAACAGATTTCTTAATGAGGTTTGATGATGTCCGTACAAACAAGAATAGATATTTTGGTAAAGAGTGTTGAAAGTTCACTTATTTTGATGGTTGGAGAATCTGGTACAACTAAAGAAATACTTGCAACAAGATATATAGAAGACGGTATTCAAAAAGGAGAAACTGTTCTAGTAGTTCTTTTTGCTATTTCTGCAGCTGATTACGTTGAACAATTAAAGAAACAAATCACAGGCACACAAACTCATATTGATACTGGAAAGATTCATTTTATTGACTCCTTATCCTATAGATCAGTCCCTGAAGAAAAAACAAAAAATA
>CAZPXJ010000130.1:5676-8749 GCA_964590855.1 uncultured archaeon | reverse complement strand
CACCAAACATTGAGTCAGGTCGATTCATACCAGAAGTATGTGTCAATAATTGTCTTAGCGTAACAGGGTTATTTTCAGTTAGTTCATTCTCTGGGATTTTCCAGTCTTTCAGATATCTATTCACTGGTTCATCCAATCCAATTTTCCCTTTTTCAACCAAGGAAAGAGCTGCTAAAGCTGTTACTACTTTTGAAGTTGAACCAGCTTCGAATAAGGTATTTTCAGTTACTTTTTCTTTTGATTCATTATCTACAATACCATATTGTCTTGCCCATTCAATCTCAAAATCGTTAATTACAGCAATACTTAATCCTGGAACATTATATTTCTTCATTTTTTGCTCCAAACTCTCTATTTCTTTCCAATTTGGAGAAGGAATCCCACCTTCCATATTTGCTCCTGGAAGATTGTTTTCTATTGAATCTATCTTATCTTGGATATCCTGTTGAAACTTCATAAGAACCATCTTCAATTTTTCAGATATTTAGATATCTATATGCTATTAATAAATACATCTTTGTGATATTTTTTAAAGTACTAATGTCTGCATACTCGTTGGCATTATGAGCTCCAGTTCCTCCTGGACCTATGATGAAAATATCTTTCATTCCAGCCTCTCTCATGTTGCCACCATCTGAAAATCCTGTAGCATATGAGTAAATAGGACTAACTTCATAGATAGCTTCAAACGATCCACGTAGAACTTGACCAAATTCTGAATCTGGATCGGTTGCTGAACCTTCTCCGATAGTAATTATTGACATAGTTATGTCTGTTGGTTCATCTCTGAATTTAGCTAATTTTGATTGTATATTATTGAACCTTTCAGGAAGTTCAATCTTGTATCCTAGTTTTGTACAATATTTAACAATTGCATCAACAAGTTCTTGTGATTTTAGTCCAGGCATGGTTCGAAAGTCTACTTCTAGTTCACAAGTATCGGGGATTACATTAGTTTTTACTCCTGCATTAATTTGATTGAAACTAAAAGTAGTTTTGTACATATTGGATCTATTTCTTTTGTCCTTATCAAGGGGTAATCTCTCTGGAACGAAGTTCTTGAATTTCTTTAATCCATCAGTACCTACTCGATCTTTAAGCATCTTGATAGATTGTTTCTTAGTAACAGGTGGTTTTTTCTTTGGGATTTTCAATTTTTTATTAGCCTTATCAATAAACCTAACAGCTTTGTTGATAGCATTACTTCTCAGTTTAGGCCATGAACCGTGACCAGCTGCACCATGAAATGTGAACTTAAACCAGTGTGGTCCTTTCTCACCAATTCCTATTGCTGGACTCTGTAAGGGTTTGCTAATCCGGGGTTCAGAGATAATGGTAGCATCAGCATTAATAACATCAAAGTGATCTTTTGGCATGAACTTCGAACCATAAGCTCCATGGGTTTCCTCATCTGGTACAAACCACATCTGGAGTTTCCCTTTGAATTGTGTTCCTGATGCTTTTAGAAGTTTCATAGCCATCATTTGACATGCGACACCTGCTTTCATGTCGATGGATCCTCTACCATAGAGTTTGCCATCTTTGATAACACCACCTAGGGGTGGAGTGTCTTTATCCCAATTCTCTGGGTTGTATGGTACAATATCAAGGTGACCATTGAATTGCAGAACTTTTCCATGTGAACCTCCGTCTAATGAGGCTATGAGGTTATAATAAAACTCATCTTTCTTCCCGCTAGGGAATGGACATTTATAGAATTCTGTTTTACAGCCAGCTTTGTCCATATAATCTTTGGTAAATTCAAAAATCTCTGTTTTGTCATAGAAAATTTCAGCTGATAAGTTCATTGAATCAGTTTGTACTAGTTTTTGAAGCAGATCAACTATCTCGCTTTCTTTATCATCAACTATAGATAATAATTCTCTCTCTTCTTTTGTTATCGGTAACTCAGGATTGATCTTTATTTCCTCAATTATGTCAGACATTACACTTTCAATAAAATTTGAGTGTTTATTTATCTTTTTCACCATACAAGAACAAGTTTAAAAAAAACTCATGGATTGTGAGAAATGACAAATGATGAAAAAGGAAGAGATTGTAAGAAAAGGTTATGATCAGATTGCACCTCATTTTGGTGTTTTTAGAAGCCAATTTTCAAATGAACAAGAATTGGAGTTTCTAAGTAGCCTTCTACCTAAAAAAGCAAAGGTGTTAGATGTAGGGTGTGGAACAGGAATACCTATTGCTCGTTATCTTGTCAGAAAAGGGTATAGTGTTACAGGAGTGGACATTTCAGATAAGATGCTGGAATTAGCAAAAGAGAATGTTCCTGAAGCTGAATATTTCCAGTATGATATGAATGATCTTGATTTTGAAGATTCTTCCTTTCATGGAATTACAGCACTATATTCTATATTCCACGTTCCTAAAGAAAAACATTTAACAATTTTTCAGAATTTTTACAGAATGTTAAAATCAGGTGGAATACTCTTTTTCTGTGTGGGACATCAAGAAGGTGATGATTTATCTACTTTCCTTGGTGATATTGAAATGTTTTGGAGCAATAATTCTACTGATGTAACTGCAGAATTAGTGAAAAAAGCTGGTTTCAATGTTCTTTTTGAAGAAGTTCTAGATAGAGGGGATGAACTACAATTTTGGGTCTTTGCGCAAAAAGAATAATCATTTTCTCTTCATTTTTTGAATCTTATAATCCCTTTTTTATTTAGTATTACTAAGGTAACAGCAGTTGCTAGTAGCAATCCTGATCCAATTGAACCAAGAACAATCCAAATACTATAATCTCTACCTATTATCTCTACATCCAAAACCTCTGAATTAGCAATAAGATTAATATGATTTTCATTATTTGTGAAAACATACCCTTCTCTCAAGAATTCCTCTAGTGATCTATTTAACCATACACCAAATGCTTCGTCTAACCCATTCGAATTAGTACTGTCTGGATCTAAGGAGTAGGGATTACTATAACCAGCAATCTTAGATGCATTCAATAGAATATATTTTGCAGCCCAGTAATCAAGAGCAATTGGATCCAAACTTGCTAGAATCATATTAACTCTTGTAGCTTCATTATAATCAGTTCCTGGTC
>CAZPXJ010000130.1:0-5666 GCA_964590855.1 uncultured archaeon | reverse complement strand
CTTCTGAAGCAGAACTCTCTGGATTAGCATTTATCCAGATTGCATCCAAAACATTGAGGGTTGGCATTCCTAACTGTACCATTAGAGTTGCCATACCTCCTGTATCTATGTCATTGTGGCCATCACCTAAAGGTTGCGATTGCACTCCCATATAATGTTTCATAGAAGCTGTTACTCCAAATCCAGAATGTGATTTAAGAATTGGTGTATTGATGATTTTCAATTTTTCCTCATAATGAGTTCCGTTCCAAATTCCATGTTTGAAACTAATTTTGGTACCATAAGGAGTTGTGAATTTAGGATAAGTTACATTGATTTCGGTTTCAGCATCTTCTGTAGAATTAACAACATATCCATCAACCATGTTTCCATCAGAAAATTCTGATACATTCACGCTCCTGATATTATCCCATAGGTAAGCTGAAACCTGATATTCAGAAGAGAACATACCTACAACATCTCGAACAGATTGTGATTTGTCTTCTGCGTTGTTATCTCCCCAATTCATACTTCCCCTACCTTGACCATTATCAGCAATAACAATCTCACCTGTAAAACCATCAGGATGTGCAACAATGGCTTCGATTAGTTCTTTTATTAAGTCTGTATTTGTTCCTCCACGTTTATCCCACTGACAATTATTCTTGATGA
Source organism: uncultured archaeon (assembly GCA_964590855.1). GTDB lineage: Archaea > Asgardarchaeota > Heimdallarchaeia > Heimdallarchaeales > Heimdallarchaeaceae > UBA460. The sequence continues at coordinate 5,015 of CAZPXJ010000130.1, read as the reverse complement.
GAACGACATCAGAGGCTGAAATTAAACCGTCTGGACCTGTATTATTATCTATTATGATGGATTTATAGAACTTAAGTCCATTATCTCCCATTAAATCAATGAGATTTTCAATATGTGCAACATCTCTCCCATTAACAAGAAAGATATCTGAACTAGGATCTTCCGCAGCAATTTGAGGATTTATTGGAATACTAATCTCAAAACTAGCAGCTGTTGATTGAAAAACAAGAGCTGATGTAATAGGAGATAAAACTAGTAAAGATACAGCTGCAACCTTTCCAAAGTTTGAGAATTTCCTAATTTTGAGAAAAATGACTGATAAAGATATTGAAGCAAAGATTGAGCTTGCACTCATGGAGAAGTTATTGATAGCAGCCTGTTGGCACGGATAATTGATTCTGGTTGGTTTCTTACCTGTTCTAAATAAGAACCATACTAAGTTCAACAATCCAAAAATAATCACATTGTCTCTAAGTTTCTTCCAAAAGGATTTGTTTGGGTTTATATCCAGATGTCTATGAATCTTATCTGTACCTTTCATAGAATATTCTAGGATTTCTATTACAAAAATCTTTTTTGTGAGAAATGCTTGCACATAGTACTGAGAAATTCTGTGAAATTGGCAAAGTTTATAGAAGTTTAAGTTTATTTGTGAATGTTGGTGAATTAATGAAGAAAATAGCTGCTTTTGTTCTAATTTTCAGTATATTTCTCCTTCCAATAAATCATGTTAATGCTGTTATTGAAAATAATGATTTGAACTCGGGAACTGGTACTAGTATTCGATTGACAGGGGAAATAGTATCAGAGAAACTTACTGACGATATTCATACTTTGGGAATAACTGTTATGCTTCTTTCACTTAATGAATCAGCTACCGAAATTTATGATGTTCGTGTTGATTATAGAGTTACAGGTCATTTCTCTCAATATCGTCCATTATCAAGGTTATCTGTAATCAATTCAACTACTCAAGCGGATGCTACTTTCCAATATGATTCTATATGGGAAAATTGTACTCTTGAAATGATGGTTACGTATACTGAGAATAATACACTGACTGCAGACCCAACTTTTGTATCCAGTTGGGTACTTTTCTTCAATCTTGAACCTTATGTTGAATCAACAGAAACTCCAACAGCTACTAACCCTACAACTCCTTCAACTCAACCGGATAATGGGTTTGATTGGGGAGAACATTGGTATATCTTTCCAGCTATAGGTGGGGGGATTCTTTTAATTTTAGTATTAGTTAAAGTGGGAACTTTTCTAAACCATAAAAGAAAAATGAAAAAACTACAGTAGTTCTTTTCATCTTTATATACAGATATCTTTTAAGTGTCTTAACTAATCAGAAATTGTGATGAAAATGGAAGATTTAGCAAAGTTTAAGCAAAGACTAATAGACAAGGAGAATCCTCCTGAGGTTATAGAGGATGCGATGAAGGTACTGGAAGACTTTTACTCTTTCATTGACATAAAAGGAAAAACTATAACTGAGATAGAATCAGAAGATTTCTATGAGTTTTCAGAAGAATTAATCAAACAAAAACGTAACAAAAGCCTTGCTTATGAAGTATTAATAGGATATGGACGCTTTATTGAGAATCAAAAGCTAATCATTTGGGGACTGGAAGTTATTGATGGTGGTGAAGTAATGGATAACCTCTATAAAAGGTTAGAAGAAGAATTTGGCAAGGATTTTAGAGATGAAATTTTTGCAGATATAGATGTTCCTCCTTTAGGTATTAGACCCCAAGAAAAACCTGAATATACTAAAAAATTAATTTCAAGATTAGAATCAAAAGTTGATGCTAAAACATGCGAAAGGTTCCTAGCAAAAGGATTGCGTGATCCTTATACTGAATGGAGAAAACCTGATAGAGAAAGATTTCTAAATTCCAAGAATATTGATGAATTTCTAGAACAAAAAAGAGAACGATTCATTGAGAATCTGGAAAAGCTTCGAGATGAAGGAACCCTTTTCTATACTCAGGAAGTTAATGACGAGGTAGTTGAATATGCTAAAACTCATCCCGGAATTGAAGGAGGAATAAGGAAAGGGAATATTCTCAAAGTTAACAAAATCCCCTATGAGACTCTTAAGTATCTTCATGCTAAAGATAAAAAAATGAAAGCTTATCATTATTGTCATTGTCCTTGGGCTAGAGAATCGATTCTTGATGAAACCATAGATAAAATACCAAGTGTCTTCTGCAATTGTAGCGGAGGTTATTACAAGAATTATTGGGAAATTGTTCTTGGTCAACCTATTGAAGTCAAAACTGTTAAGACTGTAATTGGTGGTGATTCCATCTGTGAGTTTGATGTCTATCTGCCTGAAGAAATAGTTAAGGATCTAGATTAAAACTCATTTTTTCCTAATACATCTTTATTGGAAGAAAAATCATTTCTAAAAGAAAGAACAATATTCTTTTTAAGTATAAGAGTAAAAAAAACGAAACTATTAATTTCAAAGAGATGTTAAAGTTGTTCAAATTCAGGAATTATGACCATAACACAGACTTTGAAAGAATCCGTAAATTTCTTATTGATAATTATGAAATAAGTTATCCACTACTATGGACATTTGAAAGGTGGAATTATGCTTTTCATTTTGTGAGACACATATTTGATTTTTCATTAGATGAATGGTCAAATAGAATTGGCATTTGGGAGAATTCTGATGGAGAAATAGTATCAGTAGTGAATTCTGAAGCAACAGGAAGGGGTGAAGCTTTCTTTCAAATAAACCGGGCATACCTTGATGAGTTGCCTTTCGAGGAGATGTTTGAATTTGCAGAGAAGAATCTTTTGTGTAAAGACAAGGAATCTTTTATGTTGAAATTTCGGATTCTAGAAGGTCTAGATAAAGTAGAGGAAATTGCTAAAAAGAGGAATTATTCCAAAGTACCTGATGCGTATGAGATAACTTCTTCATTATCTTTAGAGCAAGATCTGATATGTCCTGAAATATCCCCAGAGTTCATAACAAGAAGCATGGCAGACGATAATGATTTAGAGAAGCGAACTAAGGTTTTTGCAAAAGCATTTGGTAACTATGGTACAAAGGATGAGGTTAAAGCACCACTATATGTAGAGTTACAAAAATCATCAGATTATAGGAAAGAATTAGATGTTTACGTTATTGACTCACAAGGAGAGTATGTTTCTTTTTGCTTGATATGGTTTGATGAAAAAAATAAACTAGGAATACTAGAACCAGTTGGAACTGATCCCGATTTCAGAAGAAAAGGATTAGGTAAAGCAGCTGTTTATGAAGCAATAAAACGTGTAAAAGAAATCGGTGCTGAAAAAATCTTAGTTGGTGATGGACAACAATTTTATCGCTCTATTGGATTTTCAGAAAGTCACAGAAATGCAATCTGGATGAAAAAACTATCTTAATCCTTTGATAGAAAGATAGAAATACAAGTCATAAAAACCTTCCATATGGTTCGACGTCCAGAGAACGAGTACTATCTTGAAAACGAAGCTGAGAAAAGATTCATTGAATTACCCAATGGAGTTAAGATGAGAGTTCTCTTCATTCCAGCTGATGAACCTAATGAAAATACAAAAAATATTGTTTACTATTCAGGATTTATTTCATACATTTTTCTTTGGAGAGGATCTGTTAAAGTTCTAAGAAAGCACCATAATATTATTTTTATTGAGTCAAGAGAAAAAGAATTCTCCTCATTTCCTCCAGACAAGATTATTTACGATGTAAATACCTTAGGAGAAGACTTCATCTTTGCTTTCAAAGAATTGAACTTAAATCTAGAAGAGTGTGTTGTAGCAGGTTCATCTATCGCTTCTGTAGGCGTTTTAGAAGCTATGAACAGGCAAACAGACTTTCGTCCCTTTCTTTCAGTTCATTCATCTCCACAAATAACGTATAAAGAGAATAATAAACCTAAAATTATATCTACGTTTTTTCCACATTGGTTTGTTGTATCTTTGAAACCTATCATTTACCTTGTGTATAAGATTAAATTCAGAAGAGATAAAGAATCAGGAAGAAGCAGGATTCATACACTAAGTAGGCTGTTTTTGAAGAGTTCTATGAAATGGATGAGAAAACTAGAATCATTTATGCCTGATTATGAGATGACAAAAGAAGTTGTAAAAAACATCAGATCACCTGTAATTATCGTTGGAGCTCAGGATGATCCGGAACATGATACAGGTGCGATTAGAAAAATAGTAGATTTCATCCCTGGCTCTAAATATCGCCCTGTTCCCTTCAAGAATGATACTCATAGTGAACTATTTGCTCAAGTAATCCTAGAAGAAATAGATGAACTTCTAAAATAAGGTTCAAGATACTTCATTTATTCTCTGTTTAAAAATCTCTGCGAAATGCTTGTAGTTGTCGGTCTCCTTATTTGCTTGATATGATTCAACGTTCATTCTAAGTTCGTCAACCTTCGTTACTCCGAAGACAACACTATTAACCCCTAGATTCAAAGCGTAATTTATACAATCAGCTGGACTTGCTGCCTTTTCTAGTTTCATAGAGAATTTTTGTCCTCCTGTATAATATGCTCCGTAATCTGTTTTTTTAGTATTAAACACTTTACCCTTCAGTAAGTTCTTAATGGCAATCACTTCTATTCCTTCCTTATTACAGGTTTGAAGAAGCTCTTTCATTTGGGGTCTATATCCAGTTGCAAAATTAATAGGAGTCATAATCACATCTATGTTATTCTCAGAAATAATTTTGTTCAGAAGTTTCGGACTATGTGCACTTAATCCTATAGCTTTTGCCTTCCCCTCTTTCTTTTGTTGACAAGCATAATCAAAGACTCCATTCTTGACAAACTTTTCAAAATCATCATATCCTCTAACATATTGTAGAAGAGCTATATCTACATAGTCAGTATCTAGTCGTTGTAACTTATCCTCAAAAGTAAATTGTATTTTAGTAAGAGAACGAGTTAGAACATGTCCATTCTTCTTCTTATCATAAAAGCTACCCAAATGTGAAGTAAAAGTGATTTTCTCTCGTT
>CAZPXJ010000129.1:0-8774 GCA_964590855.1 uncultured archaeon | reverse complement strand
ATATTTATACCCTAATTACATTGATATCTTTAGGGGTTCTAATCAATGAAAAGAAACGAATATTTGATATTAGTATTGTTAATGGTGAATCTGGTTTTGATATTTCAGCCTTTGAATGTTTCAGGAAGCTCTTTCTCTGAACCTGTAATTGCTAATCATTCAATCGTGAACTTGGTACGATATGATAATATACCTGATTCTGTGATAATTCATGCAAAAAATACTCTTCATATTGCATACCAACACACTAGCCATGGTTCCCAAATTATAGATGGGATGAATGCTTTACCGGCTTTCAAAGAAGGATTAGGTGGTACTGCAGATTTGTATGACTACAACAGTACTTTTCTCCGTGATGGAGCTATGCCTTCAGTTCCTGATGTAGGCTATCCTGGGTGGGATAATGCAACTAGAGATTATCTTGATGATCCCGCAAATGTGGATTGTAACGTTATCATGTGGAGCTGGTGCGGTCAAGCTAGCTCTCAAACAGAACAAAGCATGATAGACCATTATCTTGCACCTATGGCTCTATTGGAAATTGATTATCCTAATGTGCTGTTTGTCTATATGACTGGTCATGTTGATGGGTCTGGACTGGAAGGAAATTTGCATATGCGAAATGAACAAATTAGAAACCACTGTATGAGTGGTAATAGAATTTTGTTTGATTTTGCAGATATTGAATCTTATAATCCTGATGGAAATTATTATGGGGACAAGTATGTTACTGATAATTGTGATTGGGATGATGGAGAAGATTCAGGAAATTGGGCTCTGGATTGGCAAGCTACACATACTGAAGATGTAGATTGGTATAGTTGCAGTTGTGCACATAGTCAAGCTCTTAATGGAAATCTAAAAACTTATGCAATTTGGTGGTTGTGGGCAAAATTATCTGGATGGGAAGTGACTATAACAGAAGGTCTTGGATCGTTGTCACTTACTGGATTCCTAGTATTAGTTTTCCTATCAATTGTAACGCGAAATAAACATAAAAAATAGCGTTTTTTTGTTTGATGGTAAAACCATCAATTTTTTATTATTATAATCTATAAAGTATTCAGGATATGGAAAATGTTTAATTAAAATGGGTTGTTTAGGTTGCAGAGTAAGGTCCCAAATGAATTCAATCATATTCGGAAACTAATTCTTAGTGGCAACTATTCTGATGCAACTGAAAACCTAAAAAACATCGAAAAATGGCAAAATCTCTCTTCAGATGATTTGTTTGAAATCAATTTTCTCAGAGCTACAATTTCATTTGAATTAGGAAAATACCAAGATGCTCTTAAAATTATATCAAATGTAGAAAAAGTTTGTCAAAGTCCTTCACTAGATAAAAGGCATTTTGAGTGTTTTACTCTTAAAGCAAATATTTTACTACATATGGGATCATTCAAAGAATCTCTTAATTTAGTGATTGAACTAGAAACAAAACTGGAACATTTATTCAATAAAGCTACTATAGATTATAAACAAAGAAAGGCAACTCTTCTGAAGATGAAAGGTGTATGTCTCAGAGCAACAGGCGAGCTAGATTTAGTGGAACGAACATTTACAAGAGGATTAGGCCTTAGCCGATCAATTGCTAATAAATTCGAAATCTCAGAATTTCTAGATAGATTAGCAATGTTTCTTAGTAACAACGCTGATCATATTGATAGATCTTTAGGATATCTTCAAGAGAGTCTTAAATTAAGAAGAGAGATTGGAAACAAAAATTTTACAGCACAAACACTCAATAGACTAGGTATCATTAAAAGATCTCAAAACAAGGGTGATGAAGCACTTAAGTACTATACTGAAGCATTGCAATTTGCTGAAGAATTAGACAACAAAGACCTCATTGCTATTTTAAAAAACAATATTGGTAGTGTTCAGGATTCCCTTGGTAATTTGAATGAAGCTTTGGAAAACTATGTAGCTACTCTGAAACTCAGTCAAGAAACAAACAATAAGAACATGATTGCTCTAGGTTATCACAACATTGCATCTGTTTATAGAAATAGAGGAGAATTGGATTTAGCTCTTGAAAATTTCAATAAAGCTTTAGATTTTCTTCAGGAACAGGGTTACCAATCTCCTATCGCTTCGTGTTTGAGTAATATTGGTTTAATACACTACAGCAAGGGAAAATTAGATGAAGCATCTGAATATATCAAAAGAAGTATCAAACTCTTCGAAGAAGAAAATAGCTTAAAAGCTGTAGGTATAAACCTCCATCATCTAATCCGCATCTCTCTAGATGCTAATCAATTAGATCAAGCCAAGAACTATCTTATCCAGTTAGAGAAAATTGCTACTGATTTGAATTCGACAGACTTACATCAAAGATTCAACATTTCAGAAGCTTTGATTTTAATGACTAGTACTAGATTTCAAAACAGAGCCAAAGCTGAAAGTCTTTTGAAAGAAGTAATAAATGGTGAAGTTATAGAACATACAATCACTGAAACAGCTTTATTAGTACTTTGTGAACTACTTTTAGATGAATTGAAGATAACAGGGAGTAAGGAAGTTTTAGAAGAACTCAATGTCTATGTAGCAAAACTAGAACTTATTGCGCGAAACCAATTCTCTTATCTATTATTATCCCAAACTTATTGGTTACAATCACAACTCGCGCTGATTGCACTCAATTTGACTAAAGCAAAAAGTATGTTAACTCAAGCACAATTGATAGCTGAAGAAAAAGAACTACAAAGATTGGTTTTGAAAATTGATAGAGAATATGAAACTCTCTTATTTCAAGCAAAACAATGGGCTAGGCTTAAAGATGAAGATGCTTCATTTGATAGAAGAATGTCAATGATTCAAATTGATGATTTGATCCAAAGTATGACCATTAAAAGAGAAATTGAGATGCTTGAGTTCTCTCAAGAGAATCCTATCTATTTGATTTTATTAAGTAAAAACGGTAAGACTTTATTTACTCGAAAATTTCATACTCTTTCAACACTAGATGATGCACTCATTGGAGGTTTCATTGCTGCAATTAATTCCTTCGCATCTGAAATCTTTGAAACAACTGGACATATTGAAAGAATTAAACACCAAGATTATACACTTATTATCAAAGTTGAAGAAGACCTTCTTTTCACATATGTGTATAAAGGACAGTCCTTTACTGCCTTGAGTAAATTAACAGACTATGTTGAGAATGTCTCCTCAATCAAATACCTCTGGGATTCTTTACAAGAAACTTCTAAGGTGCCAACTAATTTAGATGTAAGTTTCAAACTGGAATTAGAGAGAAAAGCCGATTCTATTTTTGTTTCTTAGTTTATTAAATATTCTCGAAAAACACTTATTATCTTGTAAAAATTAACTATAACTATGATTCCTCTACCGTTTAATCTTAAACTTGAAGATGGAAATTTCGTTATTAATTCCGCTACAAAGATTTTTGCCCCCATTGATTTAATTGCAGTAGCTCAATATTTGAAAAAATTGATCAAGAAACCAACTGGATTTAGTTTGGAAGATGCTAGCAATGTGGATGAACCTAACTCAATCAATTTGTTATTGGATGAGAGTTTAAAGGATCTGAATCCTGAAGGATATCTTCTTCATATTTCTCCTGAAAATATAATCATAAAAGCCCCTCAACCCGCAGGAGTGTTTTATGGAATTCAAACCTTAAGACAGCTTTTGCCTAAGGAAATTGAATCACAGACAGAAGTTAGAGATATTGCTTGGGATGCAAACTGTCTGATTATAGAAGATTTTCCTAGATTCAAATGGCGAGGGTTTATGTTTGATTCTGGAAGACATTTTTTCAGTATTGATGTGATCAAAAAGTATCTAGATTTACTTGCTTTGTTTAAAATGAATACTTTTCATTGGCATCTGACTGAAGATCAAGGTTGGAGAATTGAAATAAAAAAATATCCTAAACTAACTGAGATAGGATCTAAACGTTCTGATAGTAAAATTGGCGGTTGGACTAGTAAAAAAACAAGAGGTGAACCCCATGAAGGTTATTATACTCAGGATGAAATAAGGGAGGTAATCCAGTATGCTGAAGAAAGATTTATCAGAGTTATTCCTGAAATTGATGTTCCTGGACACTCTTCAGCAGCAATTGCTTCATATCCTGAGTTAGGTTGTACAAAAAATCAAATTGAAGTTCCAATAAGGTTTGGAATACTCAAAGATATTTACTGTGCAGGACAAGAATTTACTTACGAATTTCTCGAAAATGTCCTAGATGAAGTCCTTGCGTTGTTTCCTTCTGAAATTATTCATATTGGTGGCGATGAAGTTCCTAAGAAGCATTGGAAAAACTGTGATATTTGTAAGAAAAAAATGAAAGAAGAAAAATTACGAAACTATGAAGAGCTCCAAGCTTATTTAACTGAAAGAATTTCCAAATATATTATGTCGAAAGGACGTCGAGTAATGGGGTGGAATGAAGTATTAAATCAAAAAACAGACAAGAATGTTATTGGGCAACACTGGCTCCTAACCGGAAAGAAGAAGGTTAGAAAGCATTTAGATAAAGGCGGTGATATTGTTGTTTCTAATTTATTAAGATACTACCTTGACTATAGTTATATTATGACCCCTTTAAGGAAAACATATAAATTTGAACCTATATCAAAACATGTTGCAAAAGAAAAACAAGATCAAATATTAGGGATAGAAGCTCCAATCTGGACAGAATGGGTACCAAACACAGAAAGACTAGACTGGCAAGTATTTCCAAGACTAATTGCGGTAGCTGAATCAGGTTGGACACAAAAACCACATAAGAATTTCAAGAATTTTAGAAAGAGATTAGAAAGAATTGATAGGCGATTGGAATATCTAGAATTACAACCTGCATCGTACAAAGAAGCAAACCCTGGCAATTTCAAACGCCTTTTAAAGATAGGAAAAGCATTCAAGTGGCCTGAGGTTTAAGGAATCTCAGTATTTTTCTTTATTCTCTTCCCACCATGTTATCCATTTCTCTCGAAATTCATCTCTCTGATTCTCTTGAACGCCACCAACAAATCCCCAAAATGGGTCATTAAACATTCTTCTCAGCAATACAATCTGACCAGTATGTCCCATGATATGGAGAGTTATTCGTTTCAACATATCAGCTAATGATTCTCTTGCTTCTGCATGGGGAAGTTCACTAAATTTCTCTGAAGGGAATGTTTCAATAATCTGAAATAAATTATCTACAATCTGAAGATATTTTTCTACAAGACCTTTAAACGAGAATGGATATGTTCTAACTTCACTCTTCTCAATACCATAAGCGTAATATTGATTTTCCTCTTTTGAAAGAATAAGTTCTCCAGTATACATTGACAAATAAAGATCAAAATGGGAAACACAGTGACCAATGATCCAAGCTATATGATTAGTGTCCTTCTGTATTTGTTTAGTAACAATATCTGGTTGGACATCTTTAAAAGCCATTAAGAAATTGATTTCTGCAATCTTTAGTGATGATAATAATGCTTCTTTCATCTATATTACCTCCAGTCAAAATAGAAGGATTCAACTTTTTCTGGAAACTCTACATTTCGCATATTGAATACATCAAGGTTTATTTTTTTTGCAAAGAAAAAGAACTTAGCTTTCTTCAAAGGTTGCATATCAAAATAAGGAATATAAGGTGTTTGTAGACCATACCACCCTCTTTCTTTTGTAACTTGGCACAAGAAATTAGCTAAATTGCTACCTTCTACATGATTCAGCTGATGAATATGAACCATATCTAACCAACCATAAGGGATTTTGTTTCCCATTCCAGCTAGAAGGAATTCCCAAGCTAACATAAACCCATTTACTTTTCCGTCTTTATCTTCATGAACTACACAAACAACATTAGGATTTTCAAGCATCCATTTAAGATCCTCCATTTCAGGAACAATAGAAACTTGATTTCTCCTAACCTGTTCTTGGATGATTTCAAACATTTCAACAATATCTTTCTCTTCAAAAAGTCTAACCCTATCAGATCTGACTTTCTTGATTTTCTGGAAGAATCTGAAAACCATTTTTTCGTACCATCTCAACCTGACAACTGTAGAAACCTTATCAACATCATAGGCTTTAATAACAAATTTAGTGAGAGTGACTACTCTATGAAAACGTATGTTTTTTTCTCTGCTAACAGCTGAAGATACATCTATACCATGTTGTTCAGGTTCATGTAGGGAGAAAGCTCCATCATATCCTTTTTCCATACCTTTCTCAAAAAGAATCTTACCCATAGCTTTTGCAAGTCCTTTTTTCTGATGATCTGAATGAACACTCAACCAGGAAGGTACGGCAAATTTGTATTCTTTACCTTCAATAGACAGCTTACGAGGTATAGCACCAATAAAACCTACAATCTGTCCTGTTGGTTTGTGTATAGATCTAACAAATAAATCTCTATCAATAGATGGGGCACCATACACTGTTCTAAAGGTTTGATTAGAAAAAGCAATTGACGCTCCTTCTTGAATAGCAGTTTCATCTGAGAGAAACGCACTTGTTATCAACTCTGCTAACGTGTCAAAATTATCCTCCTCTAATCTAAACTGCTCAATAATGTAGTCGGAATCGTTTCTATTCATCAAAAAACCTACTTATGAAATCGTCATTTGTATAACTTCTTAATAAAAATTGCCTTTTGCAAATCAAAGCTAAATCAGTCTTCTAGCCTTTTAACCTCTCTGGAATGACTTAATAGGGGTGTTTGATGAGAATATTCCTGATTAAACTTGGTGTTATTATAAAACTCATAAACATCATATCTCAAACAAAAATTTATTACCTATGAACTCAAAAATCGTTTAGATGCCCTCTGTTATTGCAAACAAGAAGATACTTACACTTTTACTGTGTATTCTGATGGTATCTTCAATAGATAATATATTACATACAAATATTCTGTCTCAAATACAAACTCAGGCAACCTCTGCTCAAATTACATTAGAATTCAATTCTTCCTCAGCTTATAGTCATATATCCACTCAATTGGATTTTGGTTTTAGGGTTCCTGGAACCGCTGAACATGAAAATTGTGCAGAATGGATAGGAAATCAGATTTGCTCAAGTGTAGATGAGGTTGTGAAGCATAATTTTACAATCCAGAAGGAAAGCCAACCAAGCTATGACTGTCAAAATATACTTGGTAAGATGAATACAGATGAAAAAAATATAGTAATTTTAGCATCTCATTGGGACTCGAGAAATGTTGCTGAAAAAGATGTTGTAAATCAAAGTCTCCCGATACCAGGCGCAAATGATGGAGCTTCAGGTGTTGGTGTTCTAATTGAGCTGTCTAGAGTACTCAACTCGTATAAGGAATTTCTAGATTGCGAAATCTGGTTTTTATTCTTAGATGCTGAAGATCAAGGTAGTTCAAGAGGGGTATATGGACTTGAGGGGTGGAATTGGGCAGAGGGTGCAAAATCTTTTGCCGAGGATATTGGAAATTTCTATGATGCAAGAGAAGAAATTGAATGTTTCATATTGTTAGATATGGTAGGAGGTTTTGATTTAGAGTTTGTAAAAGAACATAGATCCAATGCTAAACTACACGATGCAATTTTCAGCCTAGGGCAAGATTTAAACTATTCTATCGCTTTTCCTAATGATCCTAAGGAAATGTCCATAACAGATGATCATGTTCCTTTCTATGAACTTGGTATTCCTGTGATAGACCTCATTATTGATTTTGTAGCTAGTAATTGGACATATCATCATACTCATTCAGATAATCTGGAGAACATAGATCAAGAAAGTCTGAAAATAACGGGAGAAACCATAGAATCATTCATAAAAACATATTATTCAAAAGGAGATAATCTTAGCTGGAATAATGGTCTCTTTTCAAATAATCTAACAGTAATCATTGTTACTATAGCAGTAATCTTCGGAGTTTTTAGTGCAAATTTCCTATTGAGTAAAAGAAGGAAACGAAAATAAGCTCAATGGAAATGACTTAGAACTACCTGAAGGTATTGATTTAACTTTTGCGAAAACAATAGTAGAAAGTATAAGTGGGAAATTCCTAATTGACGATAATGAACCACAAGGTACAGTTGTAATCTTGAAGTTTCCCAAATTTACTCAAGATGTTGATGAACCAACCTAATTTCTTCGTATTTATCTATAGATTGACCATCCATAAGCTTTCGAGATTGCAAAGAGAATTTCAATATGTAATAACTCTCCCATAATTCCATTTGACATAATGACCAACCCTTGACCTGTCTTAGGATTGCCTATCATCATGCATACTGCACCAGGAGAATTGGTTCCTGGATGAACAAAGAACAGATCAGTATCTGATTCCATTAGAAAAATTCCTAAACCTTGACCAGTCCATCCAAAGAATTTCGAAGGATCTAATTCCAAATGTGCTTTGAACATCTCTCTTAACATCTTTTGAGAAATTACTTTTTCTGATTTCTCTTGGTAGGTTTGCATAAGTTCTATTATTAACTTCGCAATATCTTCAGGTGTAGAGATCAACCCTGCACACCCAAAAGTACCTTTTACATAACCAGATTCTTTTACATTTCCTTCATTATCGTGTGGTAGGATGATACTAATTTCTTGGTTGTCTACTGGATATTCCGCTAAACTGTTATTCATACCAATAGGATCGAAGATGATATTTTGGATTAGTTCGGAAGTCCACAATCCCATAATGTCATTTAGCAGTTTTTCGATTGCTATATAAGCTATATTGGAATATTGATGTTCTGAACCTGGAGGTTTTTCTATAATAGCTGGATCATTTACAGCCGGTGATTCACCTTTGAGAACTTGAT